>NZ_JBHYVA010000383.1:6916-7972 GCF_042750055.1 Streptomyces sp. NPDC059456 | reverse complement strand
CACCCTCTCCTCGGGGGGGGCGGCTTTTTGCCGGGCCCCCCCGGCTTATTCGTATTCGGGAATTCACGACGTCCGGGCAGGAGTGCGATCCGTGGGCCGCGAGTGAATTCAGCCGACGCCTTTCCTTCCCAAATTAATGCACCTCTGTTAAAGCCGACCGCCCGCCGTGTTTACGGCATGTTGCGAAGTCCTCACCCGTGGCCGGTGTGCTCGCGCCGCGCGCTCCGCGTGGCCGGCCGTCAGCGCCCGCGCCCGCTCGGCGTCCCCGCGGGCGACGGCGTCCACGATCGCCCCGTGCTCGGCCCAGGACTCCACGGGCCGCTCCGGCGCCTCCACCACGTACATCCAGGCGATCTTGTGCCGCATCTGCGTGAGCAGCGCGATCAGCCCGGGGCTGCCGGAGGCCTGGGCGAGGGTCTCGTGGAACCAGCCGCCCAGTGACCGCAGGTCCTCCCCCTGGCCCTGCCTCGCCCGCTCCTGGCCCAGCCTGACCAGCCCGCGCAGCACCTTCAGGTGGGCCTCGGTGCGCCGCCGGGCCGCCCGGGCGGCGGCCAGGGGCTCCAGCAGCATCCGCAGCTCCAGCAGGTCGGCCGCCTCCTGCTCGGTGGGCTCGGCGACGCAGGCGCCCGCGTGCCGGCGGGAGGTGACGAACCCCTCGGACTCCAGGGTCCGCAGCGCCTCGCGGACCGGGACGCGGGAGACCCCGTACCGGCGGGCCAGCAGTTCCTCGGTCAGCCTGCCGCCCGGCGCGAAGACCCCGGAGACGATGTCGTCGCGGATCGCCGTGCATACCGCGTGCGCAGGAATACGCAAGTCCGGACCTCCGCCTATTTCCGATTGCCGACGCCATTACGCGACCGTGTTGCGATCGTATCGGGACTCTATTGCAATGCGCGATGTTTTCCGAGTGCGGACGGAAATCGCGGATGTTTACGGCCACAACGCGAAGGCCCCGGCTCGGGGAGCCGGGGCCTTCGGTGGAGCGGTCTCTTATAAACAAAAACCATCTAAACCAAAACAAATAGATATGGGGGGGGGGGGGGGGCGGGTGAGAGT
>NZ_JBHYVA010000383.1:5594-6906 GCF_042750055.1 Streptomyces sp. NPDC059456 | reverse complement strand
CGCGGGGGGGGTCCTTTCTGTGTTTTTCGACCCCCCCCCCCCGCGCGGCCGGGGGGGGGGGCGGGGGGCCCATTCGGTGGAGTGCTCGGGTCAGACGTCGACGCCGTGGCTGCGCAGGTACGCGACCGGGTCGATGTCGGAGCCGTACTGGGCGCCGGTGCGGGCCTCGAAGTGCAGGTGCGGGCCGCTGGAGTTGCCGGTGGAGCCCGACAGGCCGATCTGCTGGCCCGGGGTGACCTGCTCGCCGACGGAGACGTTCAGCGAGGACATGTGGCCGTACTGCGTGTACGTGCCGTCGTTGTGCTTGATGACGACGTTGTTGCCGTACGCGCCGCCCCAGCCGGCCTCGACCACGGTTCCGGCGCCCACCGCGTGCACCGAGGTGCCGGAGGCCGCGTGGAAGTCGATGCCGGTGTGGCTGCCGGAGGACCACATACCGCCGCCCGCGTGCCACTGGGTGCTGATGTAGGAACCGTCGACGGGGGCCACGAAGGTGTTGAGGCGCTTGCGCTCCTCCTCGCGGGCGGCGCGCTCGGCGGCCTCGCGCTCGGCCTTCGCCTTGTCCTCGGCCTTCTGCTTGGCCTCGGCGGCGCGGGCCTTCGCGTCGGCCTCGGCCTTCGCCTTGACGGCCGCGGCGTCGGCCGCGTTCTGCTGCGCCTCGGCCTGGGCCTCGATCTCGCCCGCGAGGTCCGCGGCGGTGACCACGGCGTTCAGGCCGGTGTCCTCCATGGAGGGGGCCTTGTCGGACGCGGCGAACGCCGGTCCGGCGAGGGAGCCGACGACACCGGTGGTGGCGAGGGCGGCTATGCCGGCGTAGCCGGCGGTCTTGCGGCTCAGACGGCTGGAACCACGGTGCTTGCCGGCGGCACGACTGCCAAACGCCATGAAGGGGCTGATCCTTTCCTTCCTTCTCGCCTACCGGGTTAGCTGACGGGTTCGGAGCAGGAAGGTCTCCTACGGGCCCCCTCTGACGAGGCGGTCCGATTCACCCCAGGGACACATGTGGGTCCCCGGCTCCCCAGGCTCGCGCCTGACGGGGACTCGGCGATCGCTGCCCGGTGCCGCGGATGCGGCGCGTACAACTGACGGACAGCACGGCCGACGCTAGGCGGATCATCAGTCAATCGCCAAACAGACGCGCCTTTTTGTTGCGTACGCCACACCCCATACAAGCAACCTCTCCACTAAACGGACAAAATGGGGGGGGGGGGGGGGGCCACCCCGCGCAGCCCACTTGGTCGGGGGGGCGGTGTGGGGGGTGTGGGGAGCCGCCAGACCACCCCCCCCCACGCACCGCGCGCCCCGGCGAGGC
>NZ_JBHYVA010000383.1:0-5584 GCF_042750055.1 Streptomyces sp. NPDC059456 | reverse complement strand
ACCCACACACAAACCCCCACTCCGGGGCCGGGGGGGCCCCCCCCCCCGCCCCCCATTGAGTCGTCCGTCAGTTGGTGACGACGGTGACCTCACCGATCCCCAGCGCCCGTACCGGCGCCTCGATCTGCGAAGCGTCGCCCACCAGGACGGTGACCAGGCGGTCCACCGGGAAGGCGGCCAGGACGGCCGAAGTCGCCTCCACCGTGCCCGTTTGGGCCAGCTGCGCGTACAACTGCGCCTGGTAGTCGTCCGGGAGCTCCTGCTCGACCTGGTCGGCGAGCGTGCCAGCGACGGCCGCGGCCGTCTCGAACTTCAGCGGGGCCACGCCCACCAAGTTCTGCACCGCCACGTCCCGTTCGGCGTCGGTCAGCCCGCCCTCCGCCAGGGTGCGGAGCACCTTCCAGAGGTCGTCCAGCGCCGGGCCCGTGTTGGGGGTGTCCACCGAGCCGCTGATGGCGAGCATCGAGGCGCCCTTGCCGTCCGCGGTGGAGCGCAGCACCTGGCCGAAGGCGCGCACCCCGTACGTGTACCCCTTCTCCTCGCGCAGCACCTTGTCCAGGCGCGAGGTGAGCGTGCCGCCCAGGCAGTACGTGCCGAGCACCTGCGCCGCCCAGACCCGGTCGTGCCGGTCCGGCCCGATCCGGCCGATGAGCAGCTGCGTCTGGACCGCTCCGGGCCGGTCCACGATGACCACGCGCCCCGTGTCGTCGGCGGTCACCGGCGGCACCGGGAGCGCCTCGGCGGAGTTGCCGGTCCAGGTGCCCAGGGTGTCCCCGAGGACGGCGTCCAGGTCGATGCCGGTCAGGTCGCCGACGACGACCGCGGTGGCCGTGGCGGGGCGTACGTGGGCCTCGTAGAAGGCGCGTACGGCCGCGGAGTCGATCCGGGCGACCGTCTCCTCGGTGCCCTGGCGCGGCCGGGACATCCGCAGCGTCGCCGGGAAGAGCTGCTTGGAGAGCTCCTTGGCGGCGCGGCGCTGGGGGTTGGCCAGCTCGTGCGGGATCTCGTCGAGCCGGTTGCGCACCAGCCGGTCGACCTCGGCGTCGGCGAACGCGGGGGCGCGCAGCGCCTCGGCGAGCAGGCCCAGCGCCTTGTGCAGGCGGGAGGCCGGGACCTCCAGGGAGACCCGCAGGCCCGGGTGGTCGGCGTGCGCGTCGAGGGTGGCGCCGCAGCGCTCCAGCTCGGCCGCGAACTCCTCGGCGGAGTGCTTGTCGGTGCCCTCGGACAGCGCGCGGGCCATGATGGTCGCCACGCCGTCCAGGCCCTGGGGCTCCGCGTCCAGCGGGGCGGCGAGGTTGACCTCGACGGCGACGACCTGCTGGCCGGGCCGGTGGCAGCGCAGCACGGTCAGGCCGTTGGACAGCGCGCCGCGCTCGGGGGCCGGGAAGGCCCACGGCCGGGCCTCGCCGGCCTGCGGCTGCGGGTGGAAGGTCATCGTGACGGCTGCGGTGTCGCTCACTGCTCCGCCCCCTCGTTCTCGTCGTTCTCGTCGGCCGCGTCGGCGCCGGCCTCTGCCGGCAGCGGCTCGTACACCAGCACCGCCCGGTTGTCGGGGCGCAGCCGGGCCGCGGCCACGGCCTGCACCTCCTCGGCGGTGATGTCGAGGACCCGCTGCACGGCGGTCAGGGCCAGCTGCGGGTCGCCGAACAGCACCGCGAACCGGCACAGTTCGTCGGCGCGGCCGGCCACCGTGCTCAGCCGGTCCAGCCACTCGCGCTCCAGCTGCGCCTGCGCGCGCTCCATCTCCTCGGCCGTCGGGCCCTCGGCGGCGAACCGCGCGAGCTCCTCGTCGACGGCCGCCTCGATGGCGGGCACCTCGACCCCGCTGGAGGTCTTGACGTCCAGCCAGCCCATGGAGGGCGCACCGGCGAGCCGCAGCATGCCGAAGCCGGCCGCGACGGCGCTCTGGTCGCGGCGCACCAGGCGGTTGTGCAGGCGGGAGGACTCGCCGCCGCCCAGGACGGTCAGCGCCACGTCGGCGGCGTCGCACTCGCGGGTGCCGTCGTGCGGGAGCCGGTAGGCGGCCATCAGCGCGCGGGCCGGGACCTCCTCGACGATCTCCTCGCGCAGCTGCCCGCCCATGATCTCGGGGAGCGTGCCGTCGCGCGGCGGCTGCTTGCCGTCGTGTCCGGGGATGGAGCCGAAGTACTTCTCGACCCAGGCGAGCGTCTCCCCGGGATCGATGTCGCCGACGACCGAGAGCACCGCGTTGTTGGGCGCGTAGTACGTACGGAAGAAGGCGCGGGCGTCCTCCAGGGAGGCCGCGTCCAGGTCGGCCATGGAGCCGATCGGGGTGTGGTGGTACGGGTGGCCCTCGGGGTAGGCCAGGGCGGTCAGCTTCTCGAACGCCGTGCCGTACGGCACGTTGTCGTACCGCTGGCGGCGCTCGTTCTTGACGACGTCGCGCTGGTTCTCCATGGACTCGTCGTCCAGGGCGGTGAGCAGCGAGCCCATCCGGTCCGCTTCCAGCCACAGCGCGAGCTCCAGCTGGTGGGCCGGCATGGTCTCGAAGTAGTTGGTGCGCTCGAAGCTCGTGGTGCCGTTGAGCGAGCCGCCCGCACCCTGGACCAGCTCGAAGTGGCCGTTGCCGGGTACGCTCGCCGAGCCCTGGAACATCAGGTGCTCGAAGAGGTGAGCCAGACCGGTCCGTCCCTTGACTTCGTGGCGCGAGCCGACGTCGTACCAGAGGCAGACCGCGGCGACCGGGGTCAGGTGATCCTCGGAGAGCACCACGCGCAGGCCGTTGGCCAGCCGGTGCTCGGTCGCTGTCAGGCCGCCGGAGCCGGCCTGGGCTGTGGCCGTGTGACCCATGGGCATGTGGTCCCTTCGATCGCGATGCAGAGATTTCCGTCAGACCTGCCACTGTATGCAAGCGCGTCGGTGACCGGAGAAGTTCCCGGCGCACACTCCCCCGCGACTCCGTCCGGGGGTGACCGCCAGGGTCGGAGTCGGCGTTGTCGGTGCCTCGGGCCACAATGGTCCGCGACAACCCCGTCAACCCCGCCCGGATCACCCGCCAGACCAGCCGCCAGACCCCCAGCACACCCTTTCTTGGTTAAGGAGCCGCGCAGCGATGGCCCGCCGCAGCACGAAGACCCCGCCGCCGGAGGATTTCGAGGAGAAGATCCTCGACATCGACGTCGTCGACGAAATGCAGGGCTCCTTCCTCGAGTACGCGTACTCGGTGATCTACTCCCGCGCCCTGCCCGACGCCCGGGACGGCATGAAGCCGGTGCACCGGCGCATCGTCTACCAGATGAACGAGATGGGCCTGCGCCCCGACCGCGGTTACGTGAAGTGCGCCCGCGTCGTCGGCGAGGTCATGGGCAAGCTGCACCCGCACGGCGACGCGTCGATCTACGACGCCCTCGTGCGCATGGCCCAGCCCTTCTCGATGCGGCTGCCGCTCGTCGACGGCCACGGCAACTTCGGTTCGCTCGGCAACGACGACCCGCCGGCCGCGATGCGCTACACCGAGTGCAAGATGGCGGACGCCACGTCACTGATGACGGAGTCGATCGACGAGGACACCGTCGACTTCACCGCCAACTACGACGGCCAGGAGCGGGAACCGGTCGCCCTGCCCGCGGCGTACCCGAACCTCCTGGTCAACGGCTCCTCCGGGATCGCCGTCGGCATGGCCACCAACATGCCCCCGCACAACCTGGGCGAGGTCATCGCGGCCGCCCGCCACCTGATCCGCTACCCGCAGGCGGACCTGGAGGCGCTGATGCGCTTCGTGCCGGGTCCGGACCTGCCCACGGGCGGCCGGATCGTGGGCCTCTCGGGCATCAAGGACGCCTACGCGAACGGCCGCGGCACGTTCAAGATCCGGGCCACGGTGGCCGTGGAGAACGTGACGGCGCGCCGCAAGGGCCTGGTCGTCACCGAACTGCCCTTCACGGTCGGCCCCGAGAAGGTCATCGCGAAGATCAAGGACCTGGTCGGCTCCAAGAAGCTCCAGGGCATCGCGGACGTCAAGGACCTCACGGACCGCTCGCACGGCCTGCGCCTGGTCATCGAGATCAAGAACGGTTTCCACCCCGAGGCCGTCCTGGAGCAGCTGTACAAGCTGACGCCGATGGAGGAGTCCTTCGGCATCAACAACGTCGCCCTCGTCGACGGCCAGCCGCTGACCCTGGGCCTCAAGGAGCTGCTGGAGGTCTACCTCGACCACCGCTTCGAGGTCGTGCGGCGGCGCAGCGAGTTCCGCCGCGGCAAGCGGCGCGACCGGCTGCACCTGGTCGAGGGCCTGCTGGTGGCCCTGGTCGACATCGACGAGGTCATCCGCATCATCCGGGACAGCGACAACTCGGCGCAGGCGAAGGAGCGGCTCATCGAGCGCTTCTCGCTGAGCGAGGTCCAGACCCAGTACATCCTGGACACCCCGCTGCGCCGGCTCACCCGCTTCGACCGGATCGAGCTGGAGTCCGAGCGGGACCGCCTCACCGGCGAGATCGACGAACTGACCGGCATCCTGGAGTCCGACACGGAGCTGCGCAAGCTGGTCTCCACGGAACTGGCCGCGGTCGCGAAGAAGTTCGGCACCGAACGCCGTACGGTCCTGCTGGAGTCGGCGGGCACCGCGGTCGCCGCGGTACCGCTGGAGGTCGCGGACGACCCGTGCCGGGTCCTGCTGTCCTCGACGGGCCTGCTGGCGCGCACCGCCAACGGCGACGCGCTGCCGGAGGATGAGGGCGGCGCCCGCGCGAAGCACGACCTGGTCGTCTCGCAGGTCGCCGCGTCCGCGCGGGCCGACGTCGGCGTGGTCACCTCGTACGGGCGGCTGCTGCGGCTCGCGGTGATCGACCTGCCGCAGCTGCCGGACACCCACGCCGCGCCGAACCTGGCGGGCGGCGCCCCGGTCTCGGAGTTCCTCTCCGGGCTGGAGGCGGACGAGAAGGTGATCTGCCTGACCTCGCTGGACGAGTCCTCGCAGGGCCTGGCCCTGGGCACCGAGCAGGGCGTGGTCAAGCGGGTCGTGCCGGACTACCCGGCGAACAAGGACGAGCTGGAGGTCATCACCCTCAAGGAGGGCGACCGGATCATCGGCGCGGTCGAGCTGCGCACGGGTGAGGAGGACCTGGTCTTCCTCACCGACGACGCCCAGCTGCTGCGCTACCCGGCGGCCCAGGTGCGCCCGCAGGGCCGCCCGGCCGGCGGCATGGCGGGCATCAAGCTCTCCGAGAACGCCAAGGTGATCCACTTCTCGGCCGTGGACCCGGCGCGGGACGCCGTGGTGTTCACGGTGGCGGGCTCGCACGGCACGCTGGACGACTCGATGCTGTCCGGCAAGCTCACCCCGTTCGACCAGTACCCGCGCAAGGGCCGGGCCACCGGCGGCGTGCGCTGCCAGCGGTTCCTGAAGGGCGAGGACCTGCTGGTGCTGGCCTGGGCCGGCAACGCGCCGGTCCGCGCGGCCGCGGCGAACGGCACCCCGGCCGAACTCCCGGCCGTGGACCCGCGCCGCGACGGCTCGGGGGCCGCCCTGCCCGCGGCCGTCGCCGCTCTGGCGGGGGGCGCGCTGTAGGACGTACGGCGGGGATAGGGTGGGGGGGGG
Source organism: Streptomyces sp. NPDC059456 (assembly GCF_042750055.1). Lineage (NCBI taxonomy): Bacteria > Bacillati > Actinomycetota > Actinomycetes > Kitasatosporales > Streptomycetaceae > Streptomyces > Streptomyces sp. NPDC059456. Next base: position 24 of record NZ_JBHYVA010000383.1, on the reverse strand, counting down.
CGGGGGGCGGTCCCCCCCCAAGGC
>NZ_JBHYVA010000382.1:0-7986 GCF_042750055.1 Streptomyces sp. NPDC059456 | reverse complement strand
GCGCCCTCCCCCCCCCCTTCGCACACGCGCCACCGGTGGGCGAATCCCCCCCCCGGGTAAAAACCACCCCCCGGGGGCGCGCCCCCCGCCCCCCCCTCGCGGGGGGCGCACCGAGGCACGGGCCGACGGCAGCACTGCTACGCCGGCCGGGACTGCCGAGCGCTCGACGGCCCGTGCCCCACCTCCGCGGACGACCGCAAGGTCGACGCGTACCTCGCCCACGCCCACACGGCGGAGCCGTCGACCGGCTCCCGCATGGCGTCCGGGGGTGGCCGGGCGCGCGTACACTCGGCCCATGAACCGCACACGCGTCACGGAGGAGTGCCTGCCGCAGGCCGTCCCCACCACGCGTGCGACCTGCGCGGACCGGACGGGCGTCAGCTCGCGGACCGCGGTCGACGGCCAGGCCCCCACGGTCGGCCGCGGCGCCCCGCACGGCCACGGCTAGCGCTTCCCGCCGCCGTCCCACCCCGTCCGGGCCCTTCCCGTACCCCTTCCCGGGCCGGCCCCACCCCGGCATCCCCGGCCGGACCACCGCGCCCCGACCCCTCCCGGTCCCGTCGCCCGGGGGCGTTCCCCCGCCCCCACCCCATCACCGCGGCGCCGGCCATCCGTCGGCGCTGCCGCCAGGCGCGTGCCGCACACCGGGCCGCCGCCGCTCCCGAAGGGACCACCGTGAAGTTGAACGGGTTGCTGACCGGCCACGAGCACCACGTCATCCAGGGGGACGCCGCGTCCACCCGGATCACCGCGGGGACCACCTTCGACGTCGGCCGGGTCGTACCGGGCTCGCTCTTCATCGCCGTACCCGGGCACCGCGGCGGCGGCCCCGCCGCGATCGGTGCAGCGCTCGCGCGCGGGGCGGTGGCCGTGCTCGTCGACGCGGCGGGAGCCGTCAGCGTGCCGCCCCAGCGGGAACTGCCGCCCTCGGTGTGCGTCGTACGCGTGGCCGACACCCGCAAGGCCGCCGCCGTCGCCTCCTCCCGCTATTTCGGCGAGCCGGGGCGGCACATGGACGTGGTGGCGGTCACCGGGACCAACGGGAAGACCTCCATCTCGTACATGGTCGAGTCGCTGCTGAGGATCTCCGAGGGCGCCTCGGTCGGCGTCATCGGGACGGCGGGCAGCAGGATCGGCGACGAGGTGATCCCGATGCCTCACTCGGTGCTGACGACCCCGGAATCGCCCGACCTCCAGTACCTCCTGGGCCGCATGCGCGACCGGGCCACGGGCAGCGTGGTGCTGGAGGCCACCTCGATGGCGCTGCAGACGTACCGGATGGACCGCACCTTCGTCGACGTCGGCGTCTTCACCAACCTGACCCAGGACCACCTGGACGACCACGGCACGATGGACCGCTACACGAACGCCAAGCTCCGGCTGTTCCAGGGACTCTGCCGGCACGCGGTGGTCAACGTGGACGACGCCGTGGGAATGCGGATCCGAGCGATGATGCCGGGCGCGGTGACGACGTACGGACTCGACGACGCGGAGGCCGACTTCCACGCGGCGGACCTGGTGGCGGACGCCTCCGGCACCCGGTTCACCCTCCACCACGCGGGCCGGACGTACGCGGCGGCCGTCCCGGTGCCGGGCCGGTTCTCCGTGTCCAACGCCCTGGCGGCCGTGGCGGCCTGCCGGGTGCTGGGGCACGACCTGGAGGGACTGGTCGCCGCGCTCGGGCAGATGCAGCCCGTACCGGGCCGGTTCGAGCGCTTCGTGACCCCCACCGGCACGTCGGTGATCGTGGACTACGCCCATTCCCCGGACTCCCTCGACAAGGTCCTCACGGCCATCCGGGGCTTCGCCCGCGGCCGGGTCATCACCGTCTTCGGCTGCGGCGGCGACCGGGACACCACCAAGCGGGCCGAGATGGGCCGGATCGCCGGAACCCACTCCGACCTGTGCGTCCTGACCTCGGACAACCCCCGGACCGAGGACCCCGAGGCGATCCTGGACCAGATCGCCCCCGGCATCGCGGCCACCGGCACCCCGTACGAGCGCTGCGCGGACCGGCGCAGGGCCATCGGATGGGCGCTCGCCGCCGCACGGCCCGAAGACATCGTCCTGATCGCCGGAAAGGGCAGCGAACCGCATCAGATCGTGGGCGAGGAACTGCTCCCGTTCAGCGACATGGCGACCGTGCGCGACCTCGCCGACGCCGGCCCCGGCGGCCGGTCTCAGCCGATGCCGGGGACGGCGGAGACCACGAGATCGATGAGCTTGATGCCGACGAAGGGCAGGATCAGGCCGCCGAGGCCGTAGACGCCGAGGTTGCGGCGCAGCAGGTCGTGTGCGGAGGCGGGCTTGTAGCGGACGCCGCGCAGGGCGAGCGGGATGAGGGCGACGATGATCAGGGCGTTGAAGATGATCGCCGAGGTGATGGCGGAGGTCGGGCTGCTCAGGCCCATGACGTTGAGGGCTTCGAGTCCCGGGTAGGCCGAGGCGAACATGGCCGGGATGATCGCGAAGTACTTCGCGACGTCGTTGGTGATCGAGAAGGTGGTGAGCGCGCCGCGGGTGATGAGGAGTTGCTTGCCGATCTCGACGATGTCGATGAGTTTGGTGGGGTTGGAGTCCAGGTCCACCATGTTCCCGGCTTCCTTGGCGGCCGAGGTGCCGGTGCTCATCGCCACGCCGACGTCCGCCTGGGCCAGGGCCGGGGCGTCGTTCGTGCCGTCGCCGGTCATCGCGACGAGCTTGCCGCCGGCCTGTTCCCGCGTGATGAGGGCGAGCTTGTCCTCGGGGGTGGCCTCGGCGAGGTATTCCTCGACGCCGGCCTCCTGCGCGATGGCGCGGGCCGTCAGCTCGTTGTCGCCGGTCACCATGACCGTGCGGATCCCCATGCTGCGCAGCTCCGCGAAGCGCTCCCGGATCCCCTCCTTGACCACGTCCTTGAGGTGGATGATCCCGAGCACCCTCGGGCCGTCCCAGTCGTGGACGGCCACCAGCAGGGGCGTGCCCCCGGACTCGGACACGGTGGCCGACCAGGCAGCTGCTTGCGGCGGTACGGTCCCGCCGCGCGCCACCACCCAGTCGCAGACCTGCGTCACCGCACCCTTGCGGATGGCGCAGCCGGCGCCGCCCGCCCAGCTCAGGTTGATGCCGCTCATCCGGGTCCGGGCGCTGAACTCGGTGAAGCGGGGGTTGCTGAGGTCCTCCGCGGCGGCCGGCTGGAGTCCGTACTGCCGGGCGAGGGAGACGACGGAGCGGCCCTCGGGCGTCTCGTCGGCGAGCGAGGACAGCTGGGCGGCGTCCGCCAGCTTGATGTGATCCACGCCGGGCAGCGGGATGAAGGCTGCGGCCTCGCGGTTGCCGAGGGTGATGGTGCCGGTCTTGTCGAGGAGCAGGGTGTTCACGTCTCCGGCCGCCTCGACGGCGCGTCCGCTCATCGCGATGACGTTGCGCTGGACGAGCCGGTCCATGCCCGCGATGCCGATCGCCGACAGGAGGGCGCCGATCGTGGTGGGGATGAGGGTGACGAGGAGGGCGACGAGGACGGTCGTGGACTGTGCGGCGTGCGCGTAGGCGGCCATCGGCTGGATGGCGACGACCACCAGGACGAAGATGACGGTGAGTGCGGCCAGCAGGATGTTCAGCGCGATCTCGTTCGGCGTCTTCTGCCGGGTGGCGCCTTCGACCAGGGCGATCATCCGGTCGATGAAGCTGTTGCCGGGGCGCGCGGTGACCCGTACGACGATCGAGTCGGACAGCACGGTCGTGCCGCCGGTGACGCCGGACCGGTCGCCGCCCGATTCCCTCAAGACGGGGGCCGATTCGCCGGTGACGGCTGACTCGTCCACCATCGCGGCCCCGTCGACCACGTCGCCGTCGGCCGGGATCGGCTCGCCGGCCTCGACGAGGACGAAGTCGAAGGGCTGGAGCTCGGCCGGTGTGACCACCTCGGTCTCGGCCCGGTTCAGGTTCGCCCCGTACGTCCAGTGGTTGAGCCGTACCGCGACGGTGTCCGTACGCGCCTTGCGCAGCGATTCCGCCTGAGCCCGGCCCCGGCCTTCGGCGACGGCCTCGGCGAGGTTGGCGAACAGGACCGTCAGCCAGAGCCAGACGCTGATCACCCAGGTGAAGACGGACGGGTGGATGAGCGCCGAGAGCGTGGTCAGGGCGGATCCGACGGCTACGACGAACAGCACCGGTTTCTTGACCAGTTCGCGCGGATGGAGCTTGCCGACGGCCTCCCGTGCGGAGGCGGCGAGCAGTTCGGGGTCCACCACGTTCACCTGGCCGGAGCGTTTCCGGGACGGTCGGTTGGTCGGGGTCCGCGGTGGTGTCCCGAGACCCGGAGGAACGTGCTGCGCGGCGGCGGGAGGCATGAAGCGACCTTCTGGATGGGTTCGAGGCGTGGCAGCCCCGGCAGCTCGTGGCCGGGGTGCGGGAGAGGGGTGTCGCCGCCGGGAACCGTCCCCCATGGACCCCCTCGGCCGTCATGTGAGTATGAGAGGTTCCCGGCGGCGCAACAGGCAGAAAACTAGCGCCCGTTGTGCCAGGAGCACCCGAGTCGGCGCAGGAATTGGCGCCTTGTTGACGGCGGCGCACGAGACGCGTCAAGCCGCCGTCAGAGGGGCGTCAACGCACGTCAGCGTGCGTCGGCCGTGATGCGGAAGCGCAGCCGGCAGATCACGGCATCGGTGTCGCGGCGGACCGCGTGGGCGACGACGGAGCCGCGCTGGTTCTGGAGCAGCCGCTGCCAGAGGTGGGCCGGTTCGGTCTCCGGGATCAGGACGGTCACCTGCGCGTCGGGATGGGTTTGCGCCAGCTTCCGCACGTACGACGACAGGGGGCGGCCGAGCGAGCGGGTTTCCGAGGAGACCTCGATCAGTTCGACGCCGGGCTTCCACAACTCCCAGTCCCGCCGGAGGGCTTCGGCGATCCGGCGGTCCTCGGGGGCCGGGTGGGTGACGGTCACGGCGAGGACGTCATCGCCGAGTGAGCGGGCGGCGGTGAGGGCCTGGCTGGTCAGGCGGGACAGTCCGGAGACGGGGACCACGACCAAGGAGCGGGAGCGATGCGGGGCCTGGGGAATCCGGCCGAGCTCCAGACGTTCCCCGATCTCGGCGTACGTGCGGTGGATCTTCTCGAAGCCGAGCACGAGCAGCGGCAGTGCGACGACGATCAGCCAGGCGCCCTCGGTGAACTTGGTGGCGGTGACGACGACGGCAGAGACACCGGTCAGCAGGGCACCGAAGCCGTTGAGTGCGGTCTTCGCCTGCCAGTCGCGCGGCCGTTCCCCGTACCAGTGACGGACCATGCCGACCTGGCAGACGGTGAAGCCGACGAAGACGCCGATGGCGAAGAGCGGGACGAGGGTGTTGGTGTCGCCACCGGAGAACAGCAGCAGTACGGCGGACACGGCTGCCAGCGCGAGCACGCCGTGGCGGTGGACCTGGCGGTCGGCCTTGAGGGCGAAGAGGTGCGGCAGGTGGTTGTCGCGGGCCAGCAGGCTCATCAGGACGGGCAGACCACCGAAGGAGGTGTTCGCGGCGAGCGCCAGCAGCACCATGGTGGCGAACTGGACCACGTAGAAGGCCGTGTTGTGCCCGAAGGAGGCGTCCGCGAGCTGGGCGAGGACGGTCACTCCCTCGACGGGCTGGAGGTGGAAGCGGCCGATCAGGATCGACAGGCCGATCAGCATGACGCCGAGCAGGGCGCCGAGGGCGACCTCGGTGCGTTGGGCCCGGCGGGCGGCCGGCGCCCGGAAGGACGGTACGGCGTTGGCGACGGCCTCGACGCCCGTCAGGGCGGAACAGCCCGCGGCGAAGGCCTTCAGCAGCAGGAGCGCCCCGACGGTGGTGGCACCCTCGCCGAGCGCGGAGGCGTGCCCGTCGGCGGAGGCGGTGCTGACGGGACCGTCGCGGAAGAGTCCCACGACGACCATCGCGAGGATCGACCCGACGAACACGGCGGTGGGCACGAGGAACGCCTTGGCGGATTCCACGACCCCCCGCAGGTTCACCGCGGTGACCAGCACCAGGACACCCAGGCAGATCCACACCCGCTCCCCGTACAGCCCCGGGAAGGCCGAGGTCAGGGCGGCGACGCCGGCCGTGACGGACACGGCGACGTTCAGCACGTAGTCCAGGATCAGCGAGGCGGCGGCCACCAGACTCGTACGCCGGCCGAGGTGCCGCTTGGCGACGGCGTACGAGCCGCCGCCGTCCGGGAACGCGGCGATGACCTGCCGGTACGAGGCCACCAGGACCGCGAGCAGGGCGGCGATCGCCAGGGTGACGGGGAGGGTGAAGCCCATGCCGTAAGCACCGGCCGCCGCCAGGACGAGCACGATCGACTCCGGCCCGTACGCCACGGACGCCATCGCGTCCAGCGACAGCGCCGCCAGGCCCTGGAGGGCCGTCAGCCGGTGACGGTCCCCCGCCGCCGGCGTCCCCGTGCCGGCATCAGGAGGCTCCTCCGTGCCCGGGGCCTGTCCTGCCGTGCTCGGCTTTCCCATGTCTATGGACATCTCTCGCTGTTCCTCCGTCGGACAAAGTGAGGACAGCGTCCGAGCGCCGTGGCCGGATCGCCAGTGTTCTTGGCGCCATCCATACGGCCGCCGCTCCAGTCTTCACGTGCCCTTGACGCCTGTACGGCACGGCCCGGTGAGAGTGCGTCAAGACGTGTCCCACCAGGCCTGACCGGGCCCTTTTCAGGCGCTTCACGTATGAGCGGCGTTAAGAGTTCCAGCGCGCCCGTATGGACCACGTCAAGATCTCTTAACGGCGGGGCGAAGACACGGTTGTCTCGTGATCGGCCATCTGGCCGGTTCATAGCTTTCGTGCCACCGATGAGTCGAGAAGAAGAAGAGTCTGAACATGGGACGCGGCAAGCTCCGCATCTACCTCGGTGCGGCACCGGGCGTCGGCAAGACGTACGCGATGCTCTCCGAGGCGCACCGCCGGGTCGAGCGGGGCACCGACTGCGTCGTCGGCTTCGTCGAGCACCACAGCCGTCCGCGCACCGAGGTGATGCTGCACGGCCTCGAACTCATCGAGCGGCGCGAGCTGGAGTACCGCGGCTCCACGTTCACCGAGATGGACGTGGACGCGATCCTCGCGCGGCGCCCCGCCGTCGCGCTGGTCGACGAGCTCGCGCACACCAACGTGCCCGGCTCGCGCAACGCCAAGCGGTGGCAGGACGTGGAGGAGCTGCTCCAGGCCGGCATCGACGTCGTCTCCACCGTCAACATCCAGCACCTGGAGTCCCTGGGCGACGTCGTCGAGACCATCACCGGCGTCCGGCAGCGTGAGACCGTGCCCGACGAGGTCGCGCGCCGCGCCGACCAGATCGAGCTCGTCGACATGTCCCCGCAGGCCCTGCGCCGCCGCATGGCGCACGGCAACGTCTACCAGCCCGACAAGGTCGACGCGGCCCTGTCGAACTACTTCCGGCCCGGAAACCTGACCGCGCTGCGCGAGCTGGCGCTGCTGTGGGTCGCCGACCGGGTGGACGAGTACCTCCAGGAGTACCGCGGCGAGCACAACATCCGTTCCACCTGGCAGGCGCGCGAACGGATCGTCGTAGGTCTGACCGGCGGGCCGGAGGGACGTACGCTCATCCGCCGCGCGGCCCGGCTCGCCGAGAAGGGCGCGGGCGGCGAGGTCCTGGCCGTCTACATCGCCGCCAGCGACGGGCTCACCTCCGCCTCGCCCAAGGAGCTGGCCGTCCAGCGGACCCTGGTCGAGGACCTCGGCGGTACCTTCCACCACGTCATAGGCGACAACATCCCCGACGCGCTGCTGGAGTTCGCCCGCGGGTGCAACGCCACCCAGATCGTGCTGGGCGTCAGCCGCCGGCGCTCCTGGCAGTCCGTGTTCCGCCCCGGTGTCAGCGCCACCGTCGCCCGCGAATCGGGCCCGGACCTCGACGTCCACATCGTCACCCACGACGAGGCCGCCAAGGGGCGCGGCCTGCTGGTCGCCCGGGGCGCGCGGCTCGGCCGCTCCCGGATCATCTGGGGCTGGGTGGTCAGCG
>NZ_JBHYVA010000381.1:6052-8043 GCF_042750055.1 Streptomyces sp. NPDC059456 | reverse complement strand
CGCCCGCACCCGGCGAGCAGCCTGCCGCCGCGGTCGTGCACCAGGCGGCCGTGCCCAGGAGCAGGGACCTGCGCCCCAAACCGCCGGCCGGGGGCGGGAACGCCGATCGCATGGCCATGGCCGGCTCCTCGTGCATCCGGGGACGGGACGCGGCAGCCGTGCGGACCGGCCGCCCCGGGCAACTTCGCACTCCCGCGGCGGTCCCGGTCCGTACGCTCCGGCCGGCGGCGCGCTTCTCCCCCTTACGGGTGCTGCTCGTCCTGCATCTGCTCGTCCTGCGTCTGCGCGGCACCGTCCGGTGGCGGCTCACGGCTCGCGGCCTGGGCACGGAGGTGGCCGAACACCGTGTTGGCCACCGCGACGAGCGGCACGGCGACGACCGCTCCGCCGATGCCCGCGACGATGCCGCCGGTCGCGACGGCGAGGACGACGGCCAGCGGATGCACCCGCACGGCCCGGCCGAGGATGAACGGCTGCAGCACGTGGCCCTCGATCTGCTGGACCGCCAGCACCACCAGCAGGGCCATCAGAGCGGTGAACACCCCCTCGGTGACGAGGGCGACGACCACCGCGAGCGCTCCGGACACCACGGCGCCGACCAGCGGGACGAAGGCGCACACGAAGATCACCACGCTGATGGGCACGGCGAGCGGCACACCGAGGAGAGAGATGCCGAGCCCGATGAAGACGGCGTCGATCAGGGCGATGAGCATCGTGCCCCGTACGTAGGCGGTCAGGGTGCGCCAGGCGCGCGGCCCGGCTCCGGCCACCGCCGGGCGGGCCGCGGCCGGCACCAGGTGGAGCGACCACCGCCAGATGCGCCGGCCGTCGTACAGCAGGAAGAGCGTGGAGAAGACCGCCAGCAGCAGCCCGGTGACGACCTCCACCAGGACGGTCACCCCTTTGAGTCCCTTGGAGGTGAACTCGTCCGCACTGGTGCCGAGCGATTCGCCGAGTTTCCTGGTGACGTCGTCGATCTGCTGCTGCGTCACATGGAGCGGACTGTGGACCAGCCAGCGTTCGAGCTGGTCGACGCCGTCCTCGACACGGCCGGTGACCTCCCCGAGGTTGTCCATGACCTGCCAGACGACGAACCATCCGGCCAGCCCGAGGACGAGGAACCCGCCGATCGCCGTCACGGCGGTGGCCGGGCCGCGGGACAGCCCGCGCCGGTTCAGACGGGCCACGGTCGGCTGGAGCAGGGCGGTGGCCAGCAGCGCCACCGCGAAGGCCAGGAAGACCAGCCGGACCGCGCTGATCACCTGCATCAGCACCCACAGCGCGGCGGCGAGCACCAGGAACCGCCAGCCCGCCTCGGCGGCGACACGGACGCCCCAGGGCAACGCGCCCGCCGGATCGGGTGCCCGCGGGGCCGGCGGCCGCTGCGCCTGCGGGGCCGTCTCCTCGTCCGCGTCGGACGCGTACGCCGCGTCCCGGCGGGCCACGGCCCGCGCCCGGCGCTCGCCCAAGGCTGCCCGCGCAGCCTTCATGCGGTCGCGCCACTCGCGGTTGCCAGGCATGCGCCGTCCTCCCGTCGCCCGGTGGCGTCCAGACTGCTGCATCCCGCGTACTCCGGCATCCGCACGGCCGGTCCGGGCACCGGCGACGGGGAACAGGGGCGCGAAAAGCGGGCCGCGGACGTTTGGGCGGACCGATCCGGGTCAGACGCAGGTACGTCCGAGTTCCCCCACAGTGGAGAAACCCATGTCTGGTGAACAGAAGGCCAAGGCCAAGACGGAACAGGCCAAGGGCAAGCTCAAGGAAACGGCGGGCCGGGCGGTCGGCAACGAGCGGATGACCGCGGAGGGGCGCGCCGAGCAGGTGAAGGGAGACGCCCGTCAGGCGAAGGAGAAGATCAAGGACGCCCTCAAGGACTGACGCCCCGCCGCTCTCGGCCTCCGGCCCCCCCGGGCCCCCCCCCCCTCGCCGGGGCCCGGCCCCCCCCCCGTGGGTGGGGGGCCCCCGCCCGCGGGGGGGCCCCGGGCCCCCCC
>NZ_JBHYVA010000381.1:0-6042 GCF_042750055.1 Streptomyces sp. NPDC059456 | reverse complement strand
ACCCGCCCTCCCCCCCCCCCGAGCGCGCCCCCGGCCGCCGCGGCCACCCTGGGGGGGCCGGGCGCCCGGCCGCCGTCCGGTTCGTGTCGCGTCCGCGCGCGGCTGCTGCCGCGGGGACCCCGGCGGGAAGCCCCGTGGAGGCCTCAGCGAGGAGGCGTCCTCGGCGTCCCGTCCAGGGGCGGAGGCACCGCGCGGGCCGGAACCGGAGCCGCCACTTCGAACCAGACGGATTTTCCGCCCTCGCGCGGCGTCACTCCCCAGCTCCGGGCGAGCCGGTTCATCACCATCAGGCCGTGCCCGCCGGGCAGCCCCAGGGCGGTCCGCGGCCGCAGCCGGGGCAGGGCGGGGCTCGCATCTGCGACCTCGACGCGCAGGTCCCCGGCACGCCCGGGCGGCGCCTGCGGGCCGGCGGGACCGAGCCGCAGGACGAACTCGGTGACGCCCCCCGCGTGCATGGCGGCATTGGTCACCGCCTCGGACACCAGCAGCAGGACGTCCTCGACCGCGGTGTCGCGTTCCTCGTCCGTGAGCCCGGAGACCTCTTCCGGACCGGGCCAGGCCCATTCCTCGAGCGCATTGCGGCAGAAGTCGCGGCAGCGCCCCACCGCGGGGGAGGCGCCGTACAGGCCGAGCCGTCTCGTCCGGCCCGCCGATCCCGTCGGCCCGTTCATCTCCGGCTCCGCCGGGCCCTCACGGACGCCCCGGGACGGCCAGCTCGTCCGGCAGCCGTGCGTGGACGGTGAACAGCGCCGTCGCGCCGGTGATGTCGAACATGCGGGCCACCACGGGCCGCAGCGCGGCCAGCTCCAGCACGGCGCCGATCTCACGCGCTTCCAGCCGCCCCTTCAACAGGATGTTGAGGCCGGTCGAATCGCAGAACGTCAGCCGCTCGCAGTCCACCACGATCCGCTCGGCGCGCCGCGCCAGCGCCTGTTCCATCGCCTCGTCGAGCGGGTCCGGGTCGTCGCGGTCCAGCTCCCCCGCCACGACGACGACCGCCGTGCGCCCGCTCCAGCGGACCTCGGCCGAAAACCGCCGGTCCCGGCCGCCCGCCGCGTTCGCGTTCACTTCCGCTGCCATGCGCTACTCCGGTTCCTGTTCCGGCGCACATCAGGCCCACCAGCGAGGATACGTCGCAGCGCCGCCCTGCGCCGCCCCGCGGCGCCCCGCGACGGCCCGAGGTGTGGGCCGGGCGCGGCTGGGCAGGCGCGTGGCGACAGCGGTCCGGCAGGACGGAGGAGTGAGTCGCCATGACCAGTCTGTGGATCTACCGGGGGACCTCGGGACGCCCGGCCGGCACCGACCTGACGGGCTTCGGCGTCGAGGCGCTGGACGGCGCCATCGGGAAGGTCGACAAGCATTCCGACGAGGTCGATGCGTCCTACCTGGTGGTCGACACCGGCCCGTGGATCTTCGGCAGGCACGTGCTGCTGCCCGCGGGCACCGTCCGCCGCGTCGACACGGCCGAGCGCACGATCCACATCGGCCTCACCAAGGAGCAGATCAAGGCCTCCCCCGCGTTCGACCGGAACAGGCACCTGGGGGACGTGGACTACCAGCGCGTCCTGGACGGCTACTACGGCGGCATGACCCACCGGGCCTGATCCCGGCGCCGGCCCGCCCGGCCCGCCCGGCCCTCCCGGCCCGCCCCTCGCCCGGTCCCCCGGCGGCGCCTACGCGCCGCTGCCGGGCTCGGCCGCGTGCCACACCGTCGTGGCGTTGCAGAACTCCCGGATGCCGTGCCCCGACAGCTCGCGCCCGTACCCCGAGCGCTTCACGCCGCCGAAGGGCAGTGCCGGGTGGGAGGCGGTCATGCCGTTGAAGAAGACGCCGCCGGCCTCGATGTCCCGTACGAAGCGCTCCTGTTCCGCCGGATCACGGGTCCAGACGTTCGAGCTCAGGCCGAAGGGGGTGTCGTTGGCGACCGCCACCGCCTCGTCCAGGTCCCGCACCCGGTACACGGTGGCCACCGGGCCGAACGCCTCCTCGTGGTGGATGCGCATCCCGGGGGTGATCCCGGTGAGGACGGTCGGTGCGTAGAACCAGCCCTTCGCGAGGTCGCCCGGCAGGTTCTCCGGACGCTGTCCGCCGCACAGGGCCGTGGCCCCGCGGCGCAGCGCGTCCTCGACGAGCGCCTCGACGTCGGCGCGGCCCTGCTCGGTGGCGAGCGGGCCGACGTCCGTGGACTCCGACATCGGGTCGCCGACGGTCAGTGCGGCCATCCGGGCGGTGAAACCCCGGGTGAACTCGTCGTGGACGTCGGCGTGCACGAGGAACCGCTTGGCGGCGATGCAGGACTGCCCGTTGTTCTGCACCCGGGCGGTGACGGCGACCTCCACGGCCCGGTCGATGTCGGCCGACGGCATCACCACGAACGGGTCGCTGCCGCCCAGCTCCAGGACGGTCTTCTTCACCTCGTCACCGGCGACCGAGGCGACGGCCCGGCCGGCCGGCTCGCTCCCGGTCAGGGTCGCCGCCGCCACCCTGGGGTCGCGGAGGATGCCTTCGACGGCGCGGGAGGAGACCAGCAGGGTCTGGAACAACCCGTCGGGGAAACCGGCGCGGCGGAAGAGGTCGCCCAGGTAGAGAGCGGTCTGCGGCACGTTGGAGGCGTGCTTGAGCAGCCCCGCGTTGCCCGCCATCAGGGCGGGCGCGGCGAAGCGGACGACCTGCCAGAGGGGGAAGTTCCACGGCATCACGGCGAGGACCACGCCGAGGGGCCGGTAGTGGACCCGGGCCCGGGAGGCCCCGGCGTCCGCCACCTCGGCCTGCGGGGGATGCTCGTCGGCCAGCAGCCCCTCGGCGTTGCGGGCGTACCAGCGCATGGCCTTCGCGCATTTCGCCGCTTCCGCCCGGGCGGCCGCGAGCGGCTTGCCCATCTCGAGCGTCATCGTGCGGGCGACGTCGTCCCGGTCCCGGTCCAGCAGGTCGGCCGCGCGGTCGAGGAGGCGGGCGCGCTCGGCGAAGTCCGTGGTGCGGTGGCTGCGGAACGCGGCGTGGGCGGCGGCCAGGCGCTGCTCGATCTGGTCGCCACCCAGCTCTTCGAACGTCTTGAGCGTCTCGCCGTTCGCGGGGTTGACGGTTGCGATGGGCACGTACGGGCCTCCTCGTCCACGATGCGTCCGCACCGGACCGTACCGGCCCCGCCCCGTCCCCCCGGGCGCCCTGCCGTGGCGTGTCAGTCCGGGAAACGGATTCACCCGGTCGCCGGAGCACCGGGCACAGGCGGGCTACGCGTGCGGGCCGCGCCCGCCGGTGGCCGACAGCGCGCTCAGGGCGAGCAGCGCCACCGCGCACAGTCCCGGCGTCCAGGGCGAGTTGTCGCCCTCGGGGGCCGGGGACACGCGGTGCCGGGCGTCGTAGGCGACCCGGACCTGCTCGCCCTCGGCGGCGATGCGACGGTCGTCACGGAGTTCGCGGGATTGCGCCAGTGCGGCCACGTGGTGGTCTGGCCCGCTCCGGCCGCCGTCCGGCGTCCGCCGCTCGCCGTCCCGCGCGTACCCGCGGGCGGCGAGGGCGTCGACGACCGACCTCCGGTCTTCCGTGGAACGGTGCGGCACGACCGCAGCCCGGGCGGCTACGGCCGGGCGCGGGGGCCTGGGGGCCGGTGGGTCAGCAGCGCGGGCAGGCGTCGCGGATGACGCGCCAGACGAAGGTGGCGGAGCCCGTGGCGCCGGCCGCGTCCCGGGCGGTGACCGTCACGGTACGGGTGCCGCTGCCGCGCAGCAGTCCGGAGATCAGGCCGGTCGAGGAGTTGATCGTCAGGCCGATTGGCAGGTTGGTCGCCGACCAGGCGTACGGGGCCTTGCCCCCGGTGGCGGACATCTGCAGCCGGACGCTGTCGTACTGGTAGTTCTCCTGGGTGCCGGGGTTGGCCACCACCGGTGCCGCCGCCGCGACCGCGGCCGACGACGGGGCGGGCTGCGCGGCGACCGCGGCCGCGGAGCCGACCGGGGCGGCCAGCAGGGCCGCCAGCCCCACGGCCAGGACCGCCGATCGACGTGCGACGCTCTGGTTCGATCTCAACGTGACCTCCGAACTCGCTTGGTGGACAGCTGTGTTCAAGGTGCGAAGGTGCGGTGGGACGTCGGAATCCTACGCACGGGTGTGCGTTTCTTCCAGAACACGGTGAGGTCGGCCGGTTCGCGGTGGGTCACGGCCGGTTCAGGGCGTTGTCCAGTGCGGTCAGCAGTTGTTCGATGTCGGCGCCGGTGGTGTGGAGGTGGGGGCTGATGCGGATGGCCGGGCCGCGGGCCCCGACGAACACGTTCGCCTCCTCCAGCGCGGCCACCACGCGCCGCTGGAGCCCGTCGGGGACCGTGACGCCGAGCATGTGCGGGCCCCGCGGCGCCGGGACGGGCAGTCCCCGCTCGCGGGCCGCCGACGCGATGCGGGCGGTGGTGGCGGCCAGGGTGACGGCGATCCGCGGGACGGTCCAGGCCGACAGCTGTTCCAGGGCGGCGAGCGCCATGGGGGTGAGCTCGAAGGCGGTGCGCGCGCCCGCGTCGAAGCGGCGGGCTCCGGGCTGGTAGGCGGTGCGGTAGTCGACGAGCCGGGCGAAGTCCTCGGCGTCCTTGCGCAGGATCCAGTTCTCCTCCAGCGGCCGCCCTTCCTGATGGTCCGGGGCCACGTACAGGTAGCCGAGCCCGAAGGGGCCGAGCAGCCACTTGTAGCCCACGCTGACGAGGTAGTCGGGCCGCAGGGTGCCCATGTCGATGGGGATCGCCCCGGCGGACTGGCTGGCGTCGACGACCAGCGCGGCGCCCGCCGCCCGGGTGGCCTCGGCGATCCGGTCCAGATCGAGCAGGGCGCCGTCGGTCCAGTGGACCCGGGGTACCGAGACCACGGCCACGGAGTCGTCGAGGGCGTCCAGGACGGCCTCGGTCCAGGTCTGTCCCGGCTCGCGCCGCACGGTGAGGATCGAGGCCCCCGTCCGCTCGGCGAACCGCCACCAGGTGTAGATCCCGGACGGGTACTCGCCGGCCAGGACCAGGACCCGGCTGCCGGCCCGCGCGGCGAGGTTGGCGGCGGCCACCGCGAACCCGTAGCTGGTCGCCGGTACGAGGGCGATGTCGTCGGCGGTGGCCCCGATGAGGTCCGCGAACCTGGTGCGGCGCTCCTCGGCCTCGTCGAACCAGTCGGGGCCCGAGATCCGCCAGGGCTGTGCGCGCCGGTGCAGGGCGGCCTCGCCCGCGGCGAGGCCGGTGCGCAGGGTCGGAGCCAGGCTTGCGGTGTTGAAGTAGGCGATGCCGTCGGGGATGTCGAACAGCTCACGGGCGTTCGGGAGCGGCTCGCGGCCGACAGGCGAGGTCATGGCGTGCCCTTCGGATGGTGCGCGGCGCCACAGGACCGACGCGGGGCCGGGCTGCGGCCGGAGCCACCACACTGCCCGGCGTCCCGGGCCGTACACGTCAGCCGCCCCGGTGGGCGGGCGCACACGCCCCGGTTGGCCGACCCGGCGTGCGGGGCCGGGCGGCGGCGGACGCGGGCGTGCACGACGGGCGCGCCGCTGCCCCCGCTCCGGCCCGCCGGGCCGATAGTGGGGAGCTGTGAGCAACGGGTCAGAGGAACACGGCGAAGAGGGCGGTGCCTGGTCCGGGGCGGCCGGGGCAGAGGCGTTCGCGGCGGTGGAGGCGGCCACGGACTGGCTGCTCGGCTATCCGTTCGTGTTCGAGGCCCTGTCCGGCCGGATCGGCGAGGACGGGGTGCTCGTGGACTACGGCTGCGGGCCGGGACGGGTGGCCGACCGGGCGGCGCGGGTACTGGGCGCGCGGGTGCTGGGGGTGGACACGTCCGCGGAGATGCTGGCGATGGCCCGCAGCACGGCGCCGATGGTGGCGGAGTTCCACCTGGTCCGGGACGGCCGGGTGACCGGCCTGCCCGACGGGTGCGCGGACGCGGTCATGTGCAACCACGTCCTCGCCTCGCTGCCCACGGAGGAGGCCGTGCTCGGGGTGTTCGCGGAGATCCGCCGGCTGCTGCGGCCCGGGGCCCCGTTCGTGCTGCTGACCAGCGACCCCGCGTGCACGGACCTGGAGTACA
>NZ_JBHYVA010000380.1:0-8050 GCF_042750055.1 Streptomyces sp. NPDC059456 | reverse complement strand
GGCGGCCCCGCCCCGCCCCCCCCGCCCGCCCCCCCCCGGCGCCCCCCCCCGCCCCCCCCCACCCCCCCCCGGGCCCCTGCCCCACCCCCGGGCCCCGGGGCGTTCGTGCCGTCGAGGCGGCCGGGGCGAATCCTCAACGGGCGAGTACGCGGCGCATCCACGCCACGCGCGCCGCGTGCGCGGCCTTTGAGACGACCGCGTCCGGAACCCACTCGTCGAAGCTGTGGAACGCCCCCGACCACACGTGGAGTTCGGCCTCGCCGCCGGTCTGCCAGATGCGGGACGCGTACGTGATCCCCTCGTCCCGCAGCGCCTCCACGGAGCCGACCTCGATGAAGGCGGGCGGGAGCCCGGACAGGTCATCGGCCCGGCCCGGGGCCGCGTAGCAGGAGACGCCCGGCGCGCCGCGCCGCTCGCCCAGCAGGGCCGTCCACCCCGCCCGGTTGGACTCCCCGTCCCACAGGCCGACGCGCGCCATCTGCCCGGCCGAGAACGAGCCGCACCGGTCGTCGAGCATGGGGAACTGCAGGACCTGGCCGACCGGGCGCGGACCGGAGCGGTCCCGCGCCAGCAGCGCGAGGCCCGCGGCGAGGGCCCCGCCGGCGCTGTTGCCGCTGAGGAAGATGCGGTCCGGGTCGAGGCCGAGGCCTTCGGCGTGCTCCGCCAGCCAGCACAGGCCGGCGTAGCAGTCCTCCACGGGCGCCGGGTCCGGGTGTTCCGGGGCCAGCCGGTACTCGACGGAGACCACGGCCGCCCCGAGCTCCTGGGCCCGGTCCAACTCGCCCACCAGTTCGGTGCTGCGGTGGCTGCCGGCCACCATGCCGCCGCCGTGCGTGTGGTAGATGACCGGTACGGGGCCACCGGCCGACACCGGCCGGCAGACGAGCAGGGTGATCTCGGGCGCGCCGGCCGGGCCGGGCACCGTACGCTCCTCGATCTCGAACGCCCCGCCGCGGCGTATCTGCTCGTCGCCCAGCCGTCCCGAGGCGGAGCGGCGGCGCCGGTCCGGGATCAGCTCGGGGGTCAACGGCATCGGGAGTTCGCCGAGGATCCAGCCGATCGGCCCGGCCAACTCGGCGTCGAAGGGCGGCGGCGGAGCCTGCAGCCCGGCGTGCCGCGGGGCGGCGGCCGAGGAGGCGGAGGAGGACGTGGTGGCAGTCATGGTGTGCGGGGTCCGATCTACTCGACGGGCAGCAGGGCGAGGGCGTCCACTTCGAGCAGCAGATCGGGACGGTAGAGCGCCACGATCTGGACCACCGTGCTCGCCGGCGGCCGCTCGGTGTCGATGAACTCGTCGCGCGCGGCCAGGATCAGGGGGACGAACGTGATGTCGGTGACGAAGTAGGTGAGCTTGATGACGTCGTCGAACGTGGCGCCGGCGGCGGCGAGGCAGCGCTCCATGTTGGTGAAGACCTGCCGGGCCTGGGCCGCGGGGTCCCCGGCGCCGACCAGCTCCCCGTCGGCGTCGAACGGCATCTGGCCGGCGATCGCGGCCACCCGCCCCGGCCCGGTCACCACGTGGGTGTAGCCGGAACTGGGGGCGACGCCGGCTGGGTGCGAGAGGTGTACGAGGCCGGGCAGGTCCTTTTTGTCCGTCATGTCTTCACTCCTGGAGGGGTCGTGAGGTGTGTGCGTGCATGTGCGTGTACGCGTGCGTGTACGAGGTCGGGGAAAGGGGTGCGGGGACGGGGCGCCATGCCCTGCGGCGGCCGTCACTTCGCGGTGAGGCGCACGGGCAGCGTCTCGGGGCCACCCACCTCGATCGAGCGCAGCCGCCGGACGGGACCGTTCTGCTCGATCCGGCCCACGGTGTCGAGCAGCTCCGTGAACAGGATGCGCATCTCGGCTCGGGCCAGCGTGCTGCCGATGCAGAAGTGCTCCCCGGCGGCCAGGGCGATGTGCCGGTTCGGGCTGCGGGTGATGTCGAAGAGGTACGGATCGGTGAACACGTCCTCGTCGCGGTTGGCCGAGGGCAGCCACAGGAGGACGCGGTCACCGGCCTCGATCCGCGTGCCCCGGATCTCCGCGGAGCGGGTGGCGACCCGCATGCTGTGGGTGGCGCTGGAGGTCCAGCGCAGGATCTCCTCGATCGCACCGGGCATCAGGCTCCGGTCCGCGGCCAGCCGCCGCCACTGATCCGGGTGCTCCAGGAAGGCATGCATGCCCCCGATCAGGGCCAGTCGGCCGTTCTCGGTGGCCCCGATGAGGTTCTCGCAGTTGAAGACCGCCTCCTCCTCGGTCAGCAGCTCGCCGTCCACGGTGCCGTTGACGAGGGCGCTCACCAGGTCGTCGGCCGGCTCCTCCATCCGCTGGTACAGCAGCTCCATGAAGTACTCGACGAGCAGGGGGTGCGAGACCAGCGAGGTATGGGCCTCGAACGCCTCGTTCGTCCACCGGTACAGGTCCTCGTGGTCCCGCTCGGGGATGCCCAGGATGTGGCAGATCACCGACAGCGACAGCCGCCCCGCCACGTCGTCCGCGAAATCGCAGGTGCCCAGCTCCACGGCCCGCCCGAGGACGCTGCGCGTCGCCGCCTGGATGTAGCCCTCCAGACCCCGTACGGAGCGGGTGTTGAACCAGTCCGCCATCAGGCCGCGCAGCTGCTTGTGCCGCGGGGCGTCGGTCAGGGCGAGCGTCATGCCGCCGCCCGGGTCGTCGCCGGAGCGCAGCAGCACCCCGCGCGCCGAGCTGAAGCCGGCGGCGTCCCGGTACACCGACCGGATGTCCTCGTGGCGGGTCAGCGACCAGAACGCGGGCAGTTCCGCCGCCTCGTGGCGGTGCACGGGGGAGTGCGCCCGCATCCACCGCCACACGGCGTGCGGATCACCGCTCGCGTGCAGCGCGGGGTCGGTCAGCACAGCGGGCGATAGGGCGGTCGTGGTCATGGCCTGACTCCTGGGAAGAGGGTGCGTACACGCTCCGCGAAGCGCTTGGAGACCTCCCGGGCGGTGGCTTCCGCGACCGCGTCGGGCCGGAAGGCGGTGTGGACGAGCAGCCCGCCGTCGTCCGCGGGCCACAGCTCGGTGTGCAGTTCGAGGGGCAGGTCCAGATAGGGCTGCCGCAGCAACGTGGTCCTTGCCCCCACGAGTTCCAGCCTCGGCGGGACGTTGTCCTGGCAGGCGAAGAGGGTCTGGTAGAGCGGGGGCCGGCCGTCGCGCGGCGGGTCCACCAGGGCCAGGACGTCCGGGAACGGCACGTCCTGCGCGGCGAAGGCGCGGGCGGTGGTCCCGGCGACCCGCGCGATCGCGGGTCCGTCGCCGTCCAGGGCCGCCCCGCGCAGCCGCAGGGCAAGCATGTTGATGTGGCATCCGACGGTGCGCTCCAGCTCCGCCCCGTCGCGCTGGGCGACGGGGACGCCGACGGCGAAGTCCCGCTGCCCGGTCGCCTCCGACAGGCTCGCCGCCCACAGGGAGAGCAGGACCACGAAGCGGGTCACCCCCGCGGCGGCGGCCGCGGCGGCGGCCCCGGCCAGCGCCCCGGCGTCCAGTACGGTCTCCACGAGAGCGGGCGCCCCCGCCTCGCGCGGCTCGGGACCGGCCGGCCAGCTCATCGCCGGTACGTCCGTCAGCTCGTCGCGCAGGAAGGCGTGGTGGGTCCGGGCGGCGGCCTCCCGCAGGTGCGCCCGGCGCTCCCGGTGCACCGCGGCCAGCGTCGGACGGGGGCCGAGTACGGGGGTCCCGGAGGCCACCGCCGTGCGGTACGCCGTGCTCAGGTCCTCGGCGAGGACCCCCTCGGACCAGCCGTCGAAGGCGACGTGGTGCACCACGCAGCCGAGGACCGAGGTGTCCGTGCCCGGCTCGGTGCCGGTGACGGGGACCAGGACGGTGCGCCAGACCTCGCCGACGTCCGGGGCCAGCTCCCCGGCGAGCTCGGTGCGGGCCGCGCGGGCCGCCGCGGCGACGGACTCCCGGGCGGGCAGCACTTCCAGGGGCGGCGGGGGGATGTCCACGAGCTCCGCGGCGGGCCTCGGGTCGAGCACGTACGCGGCCCGCAGGGACTCGTGGGCCCGGTGCACCTCGGCGACGGCCGCCTCCAGCGCAGCTCGGTCCAGCGCGCCCTTGACGGCCCAGGTCAGCAGGCAGTGCCCCGTACGGTCCGCCGGATCCAGCAACTGCGGGGTGAGGTGGACCAGCTGCATGGCCGTCAGCGGAGTGCCGGCGGAGCTCCCGGCCGCGCCGTCGCCGGCCGCAGCGGGCTCCTGCTCCGGGGCCGGAGCCGGAGCCGAGGTCAGCCTGCGGGCGAGTCCCGAGGCCGTCGGTTCCTGGTACAGCCAGGAGACCGGGACCGGCCGGGACAGCGCGGCGGAGAGCCGTGCGCAGAGCCGGCCCGCGCCGAGGGAGGTCCCGCCGAGGCGGACGAACGGCACGTCGAGGGGGACGGCGTCGAGTTCCAGGACGGAGGCGAAGCATTCCGCGACGGCCCGCAGTACCGGATCGTCCCGCAGCTCGGAATCGGCGGGCCCGGCCGGATCGGCGGGCCGCACGCCGGGCAGCGCCGGGTGCGCCGCCTCCCGCCGCGGGCCGGCGGGGGCGACCGGAGCGGCCGCCTCGGCCAGCGCCAGCAGGGCGCGTTCGTCCAGCTTGCCCTGCGCGGTGACGGGCAGGGTGTCGACACCGACCACCGCGGCGGGGCGCTGGTAGGCGACCAGGGCCGCGTCCAGCACGGCGAGTGCGCCGTCCAGTGGGTCCCCCTGCCGCACGGGGATGCAGAACGCGACCAGTTCGCGCTCGCCGAGGGCCGCGTCACCGCGGGCCAGCACCCGGCAGTGCCGCACGGCGGGCAGGAGCTGCTCCACCTGGCGCTCGACCTCCGCCGGCTCGACGCGGTGGCCGCGGATCTTCAGCTGCCGGTCGGAGCGGCCCTCGTAGTGCAGCAGGCCGTCCGGGTCCCAGCGGCCGAGGTCGCCGGTGCGGTAGACCCGCACCTCGCTCCCGTCGATCCGTACGTGGGTGAACTTCCGCGCGGTCAGCGCCGCGTCGCCCAGGTAGCCGAGCGCCAGCCCGTCGCCCGCGAGGCAGATCTCCCCGCTCTCGCCCACCGCGCACGGCCGGTCCCCGTCCAGGACGTGGATTTGCGTACCGGGCACCGGGCGCCCGAGGGGGATGCCGCCGGGGAGGTCGCAGTCGGCCTCCGTGACGCGATGCGTGGTGGCGAAGACCGTGGACTCGACCGGCCCGTAGCCGTTGAGGAGCGCGACGGACGGGTGCCGGCGCAGGAAGCGGCGGACGTGGCCGGGCGAGAGCCGCTCACCGCCGATCGCGACCTGGCGCAGCCCGCAGAAGGCGTCGGGGGCCTCGTCCACGATCATGTTGAACAGGCTGGCGGTCAGCCAGACGGTGTCCGCGCGGTGGCGCGCCACCGCCTCGCCCAGGGCCACGGGGGACAGGTAGGGGTCCGTCACGACCACCGAGGTCCCGCCGTTCAGCAGCACCGACCACAGTTCGAGCGAGAAGGCGTCCCAGGGGGTGGCGGCGGCCAGCGGCACCACCGTGTCGGTGGTGAACTCGGCGAAGGTGCCCGGCTGGAACAGGCGCGCGGTCGCCCGGTGCGGGCTGAGCACCCCCTTGGGCCGGCCGGTGGTCCCGGAAGTGAAGAACACGCACGCCGGATCGCCGGCGTCGACGGCCACGGGCGTGAAGCCTGCGGGGGCTCCCGCCCCTGCTTCTCCGGCCGGCGCCGTTTCGGCCGGGGTCGTCCGGGCGGGGGGCGACCACACGTCCGGCCCGTGGCCTTCCGGTACGTCCTGGCCGTCGCGGGCGATGAGCAGGGGCGGCCGCAGGTCGCCCAGTACGTCCCGCAACCGTTCCGCGGGCCACTCGGGGGCCAGCAGGGCGTAGGCCGCGCCGGCCTTCAGGACCGCGAGGAGCGCGGTGACCAACTCCGTGCTCCTGGGCAGCAGTACGGGCACCAGTGCGCCGGGGGTGACACCCGCGGCGACGAGCCCCGCGGCCCAGGCGTCGGCCGTCGCGTCGAGTTCCGCGTACGTGGTGGTGCGGTCCCCCTCGACGAGGGCGACGGCCCCGGGTCGCTCCGCCGCCCTGCGGGCGAACGCCTCGTGCAGTCCCCCGCCGGGCGCGGTGTTCCGCAGGCCGGCAGTCCACTTCGGGTCTGGTTGCACGCCGTACCTCTCCCCTCTGTTCCGGTTACCCACCTGTCAGACAAGACGATGGCAAGAAGATTGCCATCAAGTTGCCTCATCTGGCAACCTTGCTGTTCCGTACTGGCGTGACACGAAGGTGGACACATGACGCGCGACCGTTCCCTCGACATGGCCGTGACCGGGATCTCCGGCCGGTTCCCCGGATCGGCCGACCTGGCCGCGTGGTGGGATGCCCTCGTGGAGGGACGGGTCCTCACCACGCGGTACGACAAACGAAGGCTGCGCGAGGCCGGAGTGCCGCAGATCCTGGTCGACGACCCCGAGTTCGTACCGGTGCACGGGCACCTCGACGACGCCGACCGGTTCGAGAACGCCCTGTTCCGGGTGAGCCCGCGCGAGGCCGAGATGATGGACCCGCAGCACCGGATGATGCTCGAATGCGCGTGGGCGGCCCTGGAGGACGCCGGGACCAGCCCCCTCGACACCCCGCTCACCACCGGCGTGTACGCCTCCGCCAGCGGCAGCGGCTACCTGCGCGCCATGCTGGCCGGCGGCGGGCTGGACCCCATGACCATCGAGGACGCCATCCACGGCAACGAGCCGGACTTCATGGCGAGCCTCATCTCCTACAAGCTGAACCTGACCGGCCCCGCGGTCGCCGTCCAGACCGCCTGTTCCTCGTCCCTGGTCGCCCTGCACACCGCCGTCCAGGCGCTGCTCAACGGCGAATGCGACCAGGCCCTCGTCGTGGGCGCCGGCGTGGCCTACCCCCAGGCCGGGCACCTCCACGTGCCCGGCGGCATCCACAGCGCGGCGGGGACCTGCCGGCCGTTCGACGAGCACGCCGACGGCGTGGTCGCGGGTTCCGGCGTGGCCTGCGTCGTCCTGCGGCGCCTGGAGGACGCGCTCGCGGACGGGGTGGAGCCGTACGGCGTGGTCCTCGGCACGGCCGTCAACAACGACGGCTCGGCCAAGGCCGGTTACTACGCCCCGTCCGCCGGCGGACAGGAGGCCGTCATCCGGGCCGCCCTGGAGGCCGCGGACGTCGACGGCGCGAGCATCGGCTACCTGGAGACGCACGGGACCGGCACCAGGGTCGGCGACCCCATCGAGTGGTCCGCCGCCTCGTCGGCCCTGCGCGCCGCGGGCGCCGCCCCCGGTCAGGTCGCCGTGGGGGCGCTCAAGGCGAACACCGGCCACCTCGACAACGCCGCCGGACTCGCTGGTCTGATCAAGGCCCTGTTCGTCGTCCGCGAGGGCGTTGTCCCGCCCGTCGCCGGATTCACCCGGCTCAACCCCCTGCTGGACACGCAGGACTCGCCGCTGTACGTCCCCTCCGCCGCAGCGCCGTGGTCCGGCCCCGAGCCGAGGCGGGCCGGGGTCAGCTCCTTCGGGGTGGGCGGCACCAACGCGCACGCCGTCGTCGAGGCGCCGCCCGCCCCCGAGCCCCGGTCCGACGGACGGGACCAGCCGCGGGCCGGGCACCTCGCCCTGCTCTCCGCCGCGGACGGCGACGCCCTCGCGCGCTCCGCCGACCGCCTCGGCCGCCACCTGGCCGCCCTGGCCCCCGAGGCGGCCGACGTCACCCGCACCCTTGCCACGGGCCGGGCCGCCCTGCCCGAACGCCTCGCCGTCACGGGCCGCGACACCGCGGACCTCGCCGCCCGCCTCATCTCCGGCGCCACCGCCGGTGCCGGGACCGCACGCGGCCGCGTCCCCGAGACCGGCCCGGCCCCCCTCGTCCTCGCCTTCCCCGGCCAGGGAGCCCAGCGACCGGGCATGGCACTGCCGTTCGCCGAGGCCCTGCCCGGCTTCGCCGAGGCCCTCGCCACCTGCCTCGGGGGGGGGGGGGGGGGCGCGGCCCCCGGCCCCGCCCCCCCCCCCCCCCCCCCCCCCCCCCCCCCCGCCCCCGCGGCGCGCGCGCGGGCGCGGCAAGACAGACACTCACAC
>NZ_JBHYVA010000379.1:0-8077 GCF_042750055.1 Streptomyces sp. NPDC059456 | reverse complement strand
TGGCCCCGGGCCCCGCCTATTACGGCCTGGGGGGGCCCCATCCCTTGGGTCGGCGGTGGGGGGGGCTGCCGCCGGGCCGGGGGGGGGCCCCCCCCCCCCGGACCGGGTCAGCTCTCTTCCGGTGCCGGTACGCGTCCGGCAGGCTCCGGTTCGGCGGTCGGCAGGAACCTGCCGATGAGCAGCTTGTAGAGACCCGCTCCCAGCACACCGCCGATGAACGGTCCGATGATCGGCACCCAGAAGTAGAGGTTGCCGTACTGGTCTCTCCATGCCGTGCCGTACCCGGTCAGGAAGCTGGCCAGCCGGGGGCCGAGGTCACGGGCCGGGTTGATCGCGTACCCGGCGTTGGTGCCCCAGGCCATGCCGATCGCCACGACGATCAGGCCGACGATGAACGGGGCGAGGTTGGCGCCCGGAGGCGTGCCCAGCAGGTCGGTGACCGCAAAGATCAGCAGGAGCAGGATCGCGGTGCCGATGATCTGGTCGCGCAGCGCGCCCCACTCGTGCACCGGCAGGTTCGGGTTGCCGTTGGCGGGGAGCGTGGAGAAGACGCCCTGCGTCTTGATGGTGTGGCCGGGGTCGGCCTTGGCCAACGCCTCGGTGTAGTTCCAGCGGACGATCAGGGCCGCTACGAAGGCTCCGGCGACCTGGGCCAGCGCGTAGGGGGCCACCCTTTTCCACGGGAAGCCCTTGAAGGCGGCCAGGGCGACGGTCACCGCGGGATTGAGGTGGGCGCCGCTCAGCCTCGCCGCGACGTAGACGCCCAGGGTCACGCCGAGACCCCAGGCCCAGGCGATGCTGTCGTGGTTTCCGAGACCGCCCGCGGGGTCCGTCAGGGCTCCGCCGGCGACCACCTGGGCCACGACACCACAGCCGAAGAGTATGAGGATCATGGTGCCGGCGAATTCGGCCGAGAGTTCGCCGATCAGCCCTGATGCTTTGAGGCGCTCCTTCATGGGTGCCCGCTTCCCGCCGGTCCGGAGACCGGCATTCGACTGCCCCGAGCCCCCCGGGATCAGGGTAAGGCGGGTCGCCCGTCCCGGAAAGGCGGGCCGGGACCGTCCCCCGTTCGGAGCAGTGCCGCCGCCCCGGCATCCGGTTCCCCCACCGGGCTTCGCCCGAGCCCTCGCGGATCTCCGGGGCTCGGCAGCACACTGTTCTTAGGGCGTGCCCGCGCGGACGCGCCCGCCCGGCACGCGGCGTCCGGTGATCCGATCCGTGACGGCTCCCGGCCGCTCCCCCGCCGGCTCCGACCGGGAGGCACACGATGAAGATGCTGATCAACAGTCCGCAGACCGTGGTCGCGGACGCCCTGCGAGGGCTGGCCGCGGCACATCCGGAACTGGACGTGGACGCCGAAGCGCGGGTCGTCGTACGGCGGGACGCGCGGCAGGGCGGGCGGGTCGGTCTCGTCTCCGGTGGCGGCTCGGGACACGAGCCCCTGCACGCCGGCTTCGTCGGGCCCGGCATGCTGTCCGCCGCCTGTCCGGGCGAGGTGTTCACCTCCCCCGTGCCCGACCAGATGCTGCGGGCGGCGAAGGCAGTGGACTCCGGGCAGGGCGTGCTGTTCGTCGTCAAGAACTACACCGGGGACGTGCTGAACTTCGACATGGCCGCCGAGCTCGCCGAGGAGGACGGCATCCAGGTCGAACGGGTGCTGGTCAACGACGACGTCGCCGTCACCGACAGCCTTTACACCGCCGGGCGTCGCGGCACGGGAGCCACCCTGTTCGTCGAGAAGATCGCCGGTGCGGCGGCGGAGGAGGGCGCGTCGCTGGAGCAGGTCGCCGCGGTGGCCCGGCGGGTCAACGAGGCCTCGGGCAGCTTCGGCGTTGCGCTGAGCGCCTGCACCACCCCCGCGAAGGGCAGTCCCACCTTCGACCTGCCCGACGGCGAGCTGGAGCTGGGCATCGGGATCCACGGTGAGCCGGGGCGGGAGCGCCGTCCGATGATGCCGGCCGGCGAGATCGCGGAGGTCGCCGTCGGTGCCGTGCTGGACGACCTGGCGAGCGCCGCACCGGGTGACGGGCCCGTGCTGGCCCTGGTGAACGGGATGGGCGCGACGCCGCTGCTGGAGCTGTACGGCTTCCATGCGGAGGTGGCCCGGGTGCTGGCGGCGCGGGGCGTTGCGGTGGCCCGGGTCCTCGTGGGGAACTACGTCACCTCGCTGGACATGGCGGGGTGCTCCGTGACGCTGTGCCGGGCCGACGAGGAGATGCTGCGGCTGTGGGACGCGCCGGTGCAGACGGCGGCGCTGCGCTGGGGCCGCTGATCCCGTTCGATGCGCGCTCAGACGGGCTGTGTGGCGAAGAGTTCCAGGTGGCCGCAGTTCGGGCAGCGGTAGGCGTCGATCTGGCGGCGCGGCCGGCCCAGTCTTTTCGCGCCGCCCAGCAGACCCCGCTCCAGCGGCCCGGCTATCCAGCGCGCATAGCCGCGGGAGCCCTCGCCGCTGTCCTCGACGAAGCCCTGCTCGATGCCGGCGGTCCCGCAGTACGTGCATCTGACGTCGCTCACGGGCTGATTGTAGGGTCGTCGTCC
Source organism: Streptomyces sp. NPDC059456 (assembly GCF_042750055.1). Taxonomy (NCBI): domain Bacteria; kingdom Bacillati; phylum Actinomycetota; class Actinomycetes; order Kitasatosporales; family Streptomycetaceae; genus Streptomyces; species Streptomyces sp. NPDC059456. The sequence goes on along the minus strand of NZ_JBHYVA010000379.1, from coordinate 5,539 downwards.
CGGGTCGTGGGCCCGGTGCGCGAACCGGGCGTCCGCCTTCAGGGCCGCCCTCGCGGGGCGGCGGTCCGCTACCCCTGGCGCACCGGGTGGCGCAGCAGGTAGACGGCCGCGGCCGACACCAGGGCGGTCATACAGGCGAGGAACACCAGTCCGGCCCCCTCCAGGCCGAGCGGGTCCGTGAGTACGCCCACGCCGATGACCGGGAGCGAGATCCCCGCGTACGCGACGACGAACAGCGTCGAGATGACCGCCGCGCGCCGGTCGTCCGGAGACGCCCCGGCCACCGCGGAGAGCGCCCCGCGGAAGGCCAGGCCCTGCCCGCCGCCGCCGACGAGCGCGCTGAGCACCACCAGCGCCAGCAGGTCCCGGTACAGGGCGCCCGCGAGCAGCAGCAGACCGGCGAGGAGCGCCGCGCAGCCCAGGGGCAGGGACCTGCCGACCCCGATGCGGCCGACGGCCAGTTGTCCGGCGGTCGACGCGAAGAAGGCCAGCGCGACGACCAGCCCGCTCACGGCCCGGTTGTGAACGCCCAGAGACTCGACGAGGAAGGCCGGGCTGACGGACGTGAACACCCCGAACAGTGCGAAACCCACGAACGAGGCGGCCGCGGCGGGCAGGAACACCTGCCGCACGGATGCGGGCAGAGCGGGCCGCTGCGGCCGTACCGCCGCGAGCGGCTGCCGTTCCCGTACCGTCTCCGGGAGTCGCAGCAGGACGGCTGCCGAGCCGGCCACGAGGGCGAGGTGCACGAGGAACGGAAGGTACAGCGGCCAGGGGGCGTACTGGGCGAGCACGCCGGCGAGCAGGGGGCCGCAGCCCAGACCGCCCATGTTGGCGGCCGTCGCCACGAACGTGGCGCGTGAGGAGCGGCTCCGCGGCGCCAGTTCGATGACGTAGGCCGTGGCGGCCCCGGTGAACAGGCCCGCGGACAGACCCGACAGCAGCCGGCCGGCGTACAGCCAGCCCAGCCCACCGGCACACAGGAAGCAGCCGGCGCTGGCCGCCGCGAGTCCGAGGCCCATCATCAGCACGGGCCGCCTGCCCACGACGTCCGAGGCGTTGCCGGCCAGCAGCAGGACTCCCATGACGCCGAATGCGTACACGGCGTACACGACCGTCACCTGCAGCTCGGAGAATCCGAACTTCTCCTGGTAGAGGCCGTAGAGCGGGGTGGGCAAAGTGGTGCCGGCCATGCACACGGCGAACACCGCCCCGCCGAGCAGGCACTGGCGCCACCGTCTGCGATCAGCGTCCATGGCGCCGACGGTAATCGCGCCCGGCGTTCCGGGCGGCGCGGCATGCCGACGGGGTCCCGGGTACAGTCGCCCGATGCTGCCCATCGACTTCCCCCTCGCCACCGACCGGCTGACACTCCGTCCGTTCCGCCCCGAGGACGCCGCGGACGTCCACGACTACCAGCGCCGGCCCGACGTCGCCCGGTTCATGTCGTGGGAGCCGCGCGGACCGGAGGACGTCCGGGTGGCGGTGGAGCAGATGGCCCGGGAGACCGGACCGGCCGCGGACGGGGACTGCCTCAGCCTGGCGGTCGTCGAACCGGGAACGGGCGGGGTCATCGGGCAGGTGGAACTGGTCCTGCTCAGCGTGGAACACCGCCAGGGCGAGCTCGGCTACGTCTTCCACCCCGCCCACCAGGGCAGGGGATTCGCCACCGAGGCCGCGACGGCCGTTCTGGGCGTGGCGTTCGACGTACTGGGGCTGCACCGCGTGATCGGCCGCTGCCACGCGTCCAACACCGCCTCCGCCGGACTGCTCGCACGCCTCGGCATGCGCCAGGAGGCCCGCTTCATCGGAACGGAGCTCTTCAAGGGGGCATGGCGCGACGACCTGGTGTACGCCATGCTCCGGCGCGAGTGGCGGGCCCTGGACCGCCCCGCGCGTGCCGGTGACTCCTCGGCCGGTCCGTCCGACGCCCCGAGCCGTCAGGCCACCGGCGTACCGGACAGCTCGATCACCTGAACCGGACCCGCACGGAACGCCTTGTTGGCCGCGTCGGCCTCCCGCATGTGCGGGGCGACGTCGTGCGCGGCGAGAGCCGCCCTCGTCGCCCAGTGCTCGACGAGCACGAAGCGGTCGCGGTCACCGCTCACTTCGTGCAGGTCGTACTGCAGGCAACCGTCCTCGGCGCGCACGGCCGGCGCGAGGCGCGCGAACGCCTCGACCTGCTCACGGCCGCGGCCGGGAAGGGTTTCGATCAGGATGACGAGTCTCACGGAATCCGACATGCCCGCAGCCTAGGGGGGCGCCCGCTGCGCACGAAAAGGGATTTCCGCTGCGGGCCGTGCCGCCCGGCGGCCGCCGCGTTCCGCCGGATGTGACCATCCCATGATTCACTCGTTGTCCGCATCGTGGGACAACGTCAAGGATCCGCGAGCGGACTGCGCCAGGCCGAGGCGATCATCGTCGAGCGCTACCCCCAACTGCTGCGCCTGGCCTACCTGGTGCTGCCGCCCCGCCTCGACCGGCACACGCGGCTGCTGCGTGCCCACCGCGCCGTCCAGCATTCCCTGCGGGCCGCGGGGCGCCGGGCACGGCAGGGCGGGGATCCGCTGGCGGCCGTCCGGGCCGAGGTGGTGCGGCACGCGGCCGGGCGGCCGCGCGGGCCGTTGCCGCCGTGGGTGTGGGGGCTGCGGATGTGGCCCAGCGCCGAGGGGCTCGACGAGGCGGCCCGCGGGCTGGCGGGGCTGACCCCGTACGCCCGCGCCGCCTCCGTGCTGTGCCGGTTCGACGGGCTGGACGAGGACGCCGCGGCGGGGGTGCTGGAGCAGGCCGGAGCCGGTGACCCGGCGGCCGAGGTACGGGCGGCCCGCGCGGCCGGAGCCGGACCGGGAGCCGTGGGCCCGGCCGCGGACGTCCACACCCGTCCCACCGATCTGCTGCTGCGCCGCACCCGCGTCCGCACCGCCTGGGGCGTCGCGGCCGTCCTGCTGCTGGCCGCAGGGCTGACGCGGGCCACCGCCGCCGGGCCGGACCCCGGGCTCCGCGTCACGTACGCCGGGTCACCCTCCGCCCGCGCCGCCCTCGATCCCGCGCGCCTGGTACGGGTTCCCGCGCAGGCCTGGGCGGACACGGGCCGGGTGGACTTCACCGCCTGGCCGGCCCGCGGTCCGCGCACCGGGGACCGGGCCCTGCTCGCCCGGGCCCTCCGCGCCTGGGCCGCCCCGGCCTCCGGCGCGGCCGTCAGCGTCACCGTCGCGCCCTCGGCCTCGGCGGAGCCGCCGGAGCACGCGCCCCAACTGCTGTTCGCCGGAGACGCCGGGCCGGGGACCGCCGTCGTCGTGTACCACGACGCCGACCGGATCGTCCGCTACACCGAGCAGGGCGGCCGCCACAGCCTCGACATCGCCCGGACCGACGACGCCAACGTCACCACCGCGGCCTCCGTCACCCTGACCCGCGACGGAACCACGGCCCGCCGGCTCCTCGCCCCGTGGATCGCCACCGCGGGGGTCCGGGACCTCACCGCCCCCTCTGCCGCCGTCCGCCCCCTGCCGATCGGCCCCGACGGGACGGTCGCCACCGAACTCCCGCGCGAGACCCGGGGCGAGGGCTGCGGGCCGCGCCCGGTCCTGGAGCTCGCGTCCTCGCCACGGATCGTCGAGAAGCACGCCTTCCTCCTCGCCGACCTCGGCGGGCTGCTCCCCGTGCACCTCACCTACACCCCGCCCGTGGAGGGCGCCGACACGCCCCCGGCCCGCCAGCCCCGCGAGGCCACCGGTCCCGCCGCGCTGGCGCGCTGGGCCCAGGAGGCCTGCACGCTGGGCGAGGTGGACGGGCGGTCGGTCCGGGCGGTCAACCTGTGGGACTTCGCCGTCACGGACCTCCCGGAAACGCCCGGCCGGGCCGTCTGGTCCTGTACCCGCGCCACCCACTGGACCGGCCGGGGCGACGTCCGGATCCGGCTCCGGCCGCCCGCGGGGCCCTCCCTGACCGTGGCTCAGGCCCGGTCCACCGCCGCCTGCGGGCGGTTCGGGCAGCACATCCTGGCGGCGACGGTGTGGCGGGCCCCGTCCGGCCACGGCTACCAACTGGCCGCGGGCAGCAGGGAGGTCGCGGAGATCACCGCCACGGGATCGCTGAACTCCCGTACGCCCGGGCGCACCCTCACCGTCCCCGCACCCCCGGCCCCCGCTCCCCCGGCCACCCTGACGGCCACGCTGCACAGCGGTGCGGTGATCACCGCCCTGGACGCCCGGGGCGGCGGCCGGGACTGACGGTCGCACCGGGGCACCGGGATCGCCGAGGCCCCTGGTCACTGGTCACTGGTCACTGGTCACTGAGGAGCGGGCGTCCGGGTATGGCCGTATTCCTGCATGCAGGCGGCCGTCATTTTGTTCCGCGCCTCGGGAGCCGTCGTGTACGGAATCTTCGCCGCACGGTTCACCTCGCATTTGGGGCGTCGGCGTTCGTGCTCCGGGTCCACCCGCGGCTGCGACGGTGACGGCCGGGGACAGGCCCGGCGCCACGAGGAGAGGGCGGCAAATCAACGTCGGACGGGGATGGCGGTGACGCATGGCCGCGCCTTCCTGCCAGTTGCCTTCCCGTCGCTCGTTTCCACTCAACGACGGGCCCACGCGAATGTCAATCGAGTCCGTTCCGGTCCCCACCGGCCTCCCGTTCGACACGCACGGAAAGGCGGGGGACGATGGAGGGAACGGACTCCCTCTTGGGGTGGATCGGTTCGTACGCGGGGAGCACAGGCGTCCCTGCCACGCCGACTGCACGCAGTGGCCGACGTTCGTCCGCTGCCGCGGTGCGGCCTTGGTTCCCCTCGCGCCCCCTCCCTCACCCCACCACAGGTATGAGGACACCCAAGATGAACAAGCGCACACGTGTGACTCTGAGCGCCCCCCTCCTGGCCTGTTCGCTGGCCATCGGGCCGGCCGCAGCGGCCGTATGGGCGGCCACTCCTCAGGCACTGCCCACCGCCGCACAGTGCTTCGTCGAACCGAAGCCGGGCGATGCGACAAAGTCGATCATCACCGGTGAAGGGTTCACCAAGGCGACCAAGGTGACCGTCGACCAGACCGACGGCCCCGGAGGCGTACTCATCACCGTGGGTGAGGATGGAAAGTTCACCGTCCCCGACCAGCCGAACGGCAAGTACGCGGCCACGGCCGGCGGGACCACCGTGACCTGCCTGAGCGGCCAGGCGGCACAGGACACCGTCAACAAGAACGCGATCGACGCGGCGCGGAAGGCCGGCGCCACCGAGGGATTCACCACCGGCAAGGACCTCGCCCAGGCCGGCAACTGCGACGCGAAGCCGCAGCCGAAGCCCCTCGCCCAGGGCCTGGTGGCCGACACGGCGGCCATGAAGGCGGCGAAGGAAGCCCACGACCTGGCCTTCGACACCGCCTTCAACGCGGCCATCAAGCGGTACTGCACCGACTAGCGCCGACGCCCCACGCATGGGACGCGTTGACCACCCGTCCATTGCCGAACGTGGTCGTGGGGGGGGGGGGCGGGCGCGCGGGCGCGCAGCGCGGCCCGGGAGGGGAGAGAGTGATGGGTGGGGGGA
>NZ_JBHYVA010000378.1:0-8079 GCF_042750055.1 Streptomyces sp. NPDC059456 | reverse complement strand
GGCCCCCCGCGCCGGCCCCCCACCGGGGCCCCCCCCCCGCGCGGGGGGGGGGCGGGGGGGGATGTTCCCGAAGGGAGGGTTCAGCCGTTCGGCGTCGGGTCGGCGGGCGTCGGCGACCCGCCGTCCTCGGCCTCGGCCGCGGTGTCGGCCGGAGCCGTCACCACGACCTGGGCGGCGGCGGAGGCCGCGGCTTCCGCCGCGATCCGCTCGTCCGCCTTGGCACGGATGCCGCGCCAGGCGGACTCCGCAGCCTGCTGTTCCGCTTCCTTCTTGCTGCGGCCGGTGCCGGTGCCGTACGAGACACCACCGACGCGGGCGGCAGCGGTGAAGGTCTTCTCGTGGTCCGGACCGGTCTCGGTGACCAGGTATTCCGGTACGCCGAGGCCTTCGGCCGCCGTGAGCTCCTGGAGACTGGTCTTCCAGTCCAGGCCGGCCCCGAGGTTCGAGGACTTCTCGATGAGCGGGTCGAAGAGCCGGTGGACCAGCTCCGAGGCCGCTTCGAGGCCCTGGTCGAGGTAGACCGCGCCGATCACCGCTTCAAGGGTGTCGGCGAGGATGGAGGCCTTGTCCCGGCCACCCGTGCCCTCTTCGCCCCGGCCGAGCCGGATGAAGGAGCCGAGGTCGAGGCCGCGCCCGACCTCCGCCAGTGCGCGAGAGTTGACCACCGCGGCCCGCAGTTTGGCCAGCTGGCCTTCGGGCAGGTCGGGGTGGGTCGTGTACAGCGTGTCCGTGACCACCAGGCCGAGCACGGAGTCCCCGAGGAACTCCAGACGCTCGTTGGTGGGCAGACCGCCGTTCTCGTACGCGTACGAGCGGTGGGTCAGTGCACGCACCAGAAGGGCGGACTCGAGTCGATACCCGAGCCGCCCTTCCAGAAGCGTGTGGGACGAGGCCGCGTTGTTACTGTCTGCCTGCTTCTCAGCGTTGGACAGCTCAGACATTGCGCCTCTCACCAGCCGCTCAGACCTCGAGGACCTGGCGCTTGTTGTAGGTGCCGCAGCTCGGGCACGCGATGTGCTGGAGCTTCGGCTCCTGGCAACGCTCACACGAAACCAGGGTGGGGACCGCAGCCTTCCACTGCGACCGGCGGTGGCGCGTGTTGCTGCGCGACATCTTCCGCTTCGGAACAGCCACGGCTACTTCTCCTGCTTCTCGGCGGCGCTCTGAACGTCGTCAGATGCAGTGCCGCTCATGTTGTCCTTCTCGCCGTCCTGATCGGTCACGACGAGTTCCTGCAATGCCGCCCAACGGATGTCGACGGCGTCATGGTGGTGGTCCGGGTCGTCGTTCAGGCTGAGCCCGCAATCGGGGCACAGTCCCAGACAGTCCTCCCGGCACACCGGCTGCATGGGCAGTGCGAGCACCACCACGTCCCGCAGCACGGGTTCGAGGTCGAACAATCCGTCCTCGAGGAAGAGCGTGTCCTCGTCGTCCTCGGCGTCGTCGGCCGGCTCCGCCTTTGCGCGGCCCCGGTCGTCGGCGTCAGGGTACGAGAACATCTCCTGGAAGTCCGCCTTGAGCTCGCGCTCGACGGACTCCAGACACCTTACGCACTCCCCCACGGCCGATGCACGGGCGGTGCCTGTGACAAGCACCCCTTCCATGACCGACTCCATGCGGAGGCTGAGCTTCACCGGGGCGCCCTCCGGCACTCCGATGACGCCGGCGAGACCGAAGTCCGCCGGTGCCGCGATCTCACGGGACAACCGCTGCATGGCACCAGGACGCCGGCCCAGCTCGTGCGTGTCGAACACGAGGGGGTTGCGGTGGTCGAGGCGGGTATTCAGGGCCGTTCCTGCTTTCACAGATCGCTGAAGATCAAAGATTGCCCGCCAGATGAGGCACCTGTGGGCAGCATGGATCGCGGTGCATACGCGCGACCGAAGAGCCAGGATACCCGGCGCTACGCCCTGAGCCCAATCCGGCCTCAGCGGCCCTGTTCGTACTGGCGCAGCTGATCCAGGTTGATCATGCTCGTGTCGAAGAAGCTGGTCTCGTCCAGCGCGGGCTGCTGCGACTGCTGCTGCGGCGCGTGCGGGGCCTGCTGGGCCTGCGGCTGCTGCTGGTAGGCCCCGTACGGGTCCGGCTGCTGCTCGTAGCCCAGCGCCGCGTACGGGTCCGGCTGCTGGACCTGCTGCTGGTAGGCGTAGGGGTCCTGGTAGCCGTAGCCGTCCTGCTGCTGGACCTGCTGCGGCTGCTGGTAGCCGTACGCGTCGTACGCGGGCTCCTGCTGGGCCTGTGCCGGGATCGCGGCGGCCGCGGGGGCCATGGGGGCCGCCGGCTCCGCCAGGCCCGCCAGGAAGTCCGCGTCGCTCGCCGAGCGGGACTGCTGCACCCCGGCGGCGTCCTGGGCCGCCATGTGCTCGCCGAGGTCGTCCGTGGGCACCCGGCCCAGGAGCTTCTGACGGCCCCGGCCGACGGCCTCCAGGGTCTTGGAGAGCACCGCCTCGAAGGTCGCCAGCTTGGTGTCCACGTACGCGTCGGCCTGCTGCCGCTGGGTGTCCGGGTCCTGGCTGCGCTCCGGGGCGTCCGCGTCGGGATACCCCTGGTCGTCCAGGCCCGGGCCGCGGCCCAGCAGCTTCTCGCGGCCGCGGTCGACGGAGCCGATGGTCTTGGTGAGCACGACCTCGAAGTTCGCGAGCTTGCTGTCGACGTAGTCGTCGGCCTCGGCCCGGATCTCCTCGGCCTCCCTGCGGGCGTCCTCCAGGATCCGGTCGGCCTCGGCCTGGGAACGGCGCGCGACCTCGGTGTCGGAGATCAGCGAACCCCGCTGGGCGTGCGCGGACTCGATGATCCGCTCCGCCTCGCGGCGGGCGTCCTCGACCATCTGCTCGCGGCCGCCGATGAGCTCCTGCGCCTGCGCGAGGGAGCCGGGGAGCGCCTGGCGGACCTCCTCCAGCTGCGCGAGCAGCTCGGCGCGGTTGATCACGCAGGAGGCCGACATGGGCATGGACCGGGCGCCGCCGACGGCCGCGACGATCTCGTCGAGCTTCTTCTGCACGTCCATGGGGGCTCGCACTCTCTCGGCCTCGGGCGGTTCCTGAGACGGACGGGACGACTGTAAGGCCACCGGGCGAACACCCGGCACCGACTGACGGCCCGTCAGCCGGTCAGCGGGCGGCGAGCCGCTCGGTCAGCGCCGCGTGCACGTGCGGCGGCAGCAGGTGGGCGACGTCGCCGCCCCAGGCCGCGACCTCCTTGACCAGCGAGGAGGACAGGAAGCTGTAGGTGGGGTTGGTCGGCACGAAGAGCGTCTCGACGCCGGAGAGCCCCATGTTCATCTGGGCCATCTGCAGCTCGTAGTCGAAATCGCTGACGGCACGCAGGCCCTTGACGATGGCCGGGATGTCGCGCTGCTTGCAGAAGTCGACGAGCAGCCCGTGGAAGGACTCCACCTCGACGTTCCCGTAGCCGGCGGTCGCCTCGCGGATCAGCTCGATCCGCTCCTCGACCGTGAACAGCCCCTTCTTGCTCTGGTTGATCATCACGGCGACGTGCACGACGTCGTAGAGCCGGGAGGCCCGGCCGATGATGTCGAGGTGTCCGTTGGTGATGGGGTCGAATGACCCGGGACAGACGGCTCGGCGCAACTTGGGTCCCTCGCTCTCCGATGCGGGCATCATGAGTCTTCGCTGGTGAAGGCGGCGCGACCGTACCAAAGCGTGCCCTCGCCGTACTTCCGGGAGCGCAGCGCCCCGAAGCCCTCGGGCCACGGGAACGCGCCGCTCCTCGTACCGCGCTCCACGGTGACGAGCGCATCGTCCGTGAGCCAGCCATTGGCGCGGAGTGTGAGGAGGATCTCGCCAAGATCGTCGTGGCCGACGGCGTACGGCGGGTCCAGGAACACGACGTCGTACGGGTCCCCCGCGACCGGGACCGCCACGACCTGCTCCGCCTTGCCCGCGCGGAACTCGGCGCCGGGCAGGCCCAGTGCCTTGATGTTGTCCCGGATCGCCTTGCCGGCCTTGGCCTCGGGCTCGACGAGCAGCGCGTGCGAGGCGCCGCGGGAGAGGGCCTCCAGGCCGACGGCGCCGGAGCCGGCGTACAGGTCGAGCACGCGGGCCCCCTCGACGCCGTGCAGCGACTCCCAGGTCGAGAAGAGGCCTTCGCGCATCCGGTCCGAGGTCGGGCGGGTGCCGGTGCCCGGGGGCACGGTCAGCCGTCGCCCGCCGGCGCTGCCGGCGATCACGCGGGTCATCTGGGGTCCTTCGGTACGACGGTCGTGGGTGGTGGGTGCCGGCGGTTCCTGCGGGGACGGCCCGGCCCTGCGGAGTCCAACGATAGGTCGTACCGCCGCGGAAGGCCCCGGGCGGTACCGCTCAGCCCTTCTCCAGGTACTGCTCCCGCTCGGTGTCCAGCAGGGCGTCCAGGGCGACCCGCAGGCCCGGCAGCCGCTCCAGCTCGGGGTCGGCGGCGACCACCCGGGTGGCCTCCTCCCGGGCCTGGGCGATGACCTCCTCGTCCTCGATGACCGCGAGCATGCGCAGCGAGGAGCGCACGCCCGACTGGGCCTGGCCCAGCACGTCGCCCTCCCGGCGCTGTTCCAGGTCGATCCGGGAGAGCTCGAAGCCGTCCAGGGTGGCGGCGACCGCGGCGAGCCGGGCCCGGGCGGGGCTCGCCTCGTGCATCTCGCTGACCAGCAGGCACAGGCCGGGGGCGGAACCGCGGCCGACGCGGCCGCGCAGCTGGTGGAGCTGGGAGACGCCGAACCGGTCCGCGTCCATGATCACCATGACGGTGGAGTTCGGGACGTTCACCCCGACCTCGATGACGGTGGTGGCGACCAGCACCTTGACCTCGCCGGCGGCGAAGCGGCGCATCACGTCGTCCTTGTCGGCCGGGTCCATCCGGCCGTGCAGCACCTCGACGCCCAGCCCGGCCAGCGGTCCACGGGCGAGCTGCTCGGCGATCTCCAGGACCGCGAGCGGCGGCCGCCGGTCGGCCTCCTCGGCGGCCTGCTTCTTCTTCGGGTCGTCCTCGCCGTCGCCGATGCGCGGGCACACCACGTACGCCTGGTGGCCGTTCTCGACCTCCTCCCGCACCCGTTCCCAGGCCCGGGCCAGGAAGTGCGGCTTGTCCTTGGCCGGTACGACGTGGGTGGCGATCGGGGAGCGGCCCGCGGGCAGCTGGTCGAGGACGGAGGTCTCCAGGTCGCCGAAGACGGTCATGGCGACGGTGCGCGGGATGGGGGTCGCGGTCATCACGAGCAGGTGCGGGGGCTGCTTGCCCTTGGAGCGCAGCGCGTCGCGCTGCTCCACGCCGAAGCGGTGCTGCTCGTCGACCACGACCAGGCCGAGGTCGTGGAACTGCACCTTGTCCTCGATGAGCGCGTGCGTGCCGATCACGATGCCGGCCTCGCCGGTGACCAGGTCCAGCAGGGCCCGGCGGCGCGCGGCCGTCCCCATGGAGCCGGTGAGCAGCACGACCTTGGTGCCCTGGTCGGAGCCGCCGAGCATGCCGCCCTCGGCCAGTTCGCCCATCATCTCGGTGATGGAGCGGTGGTGCTGCTGGGCGAGCACTTCGGTGGGGGCGAGCATGGCGGCCTGTCCGCCGCAGTCGACGACGGCGAGCATGGCCCGCAGCGCCACCATCGTCTTGCCCGAGCCGACCTCGCCCTGGAGCAGGCGGTGCATGGGGTGTTCCGTGGCCAGGTCGTCGAAGATCTCCCGGGAGACGGTCTGCTGGCCGTCGGTGAGGGTGAAGGGGAGCTTGGCGTCGAAGGCGTCGAGCAGGCCGCCCGGTGCCGGGCGGCGCGGGACGGCGGGGAGCTGGGAGTCGGCGTGCCGGCGGCGGGCCAGGGCGACCTGGAGGACGAAGGCCTCGTCCCACTTCAGGCGCTGGCGCGCGTCCTCGATGTCGGCCTTGGTGGCCGGCCGGTGGATCTTCAGCAGGGCCTCGGTGAGCGGGACCAGCCCGCGGCCCTCGCGCAGGGCGTCCGGCAGCGGGTCGACGGTCTCCCGGGCGCTGGGCAGGACGGCGTCCACGCATTTGGCGATCTTCCAGGACTCCAGCTTGGCGCAGGCCGGGTAGATCGGGATGAGCTGGTTCGCGAAGGCGGTCGCGGCGTCCCGGTCGGAGGCGTCCGCGCCGAGCGGCTCGTACGCGGGGTGGGAGAGCTGGAGCTTGCGGTTGAACATGCCGACCTTGCCCGCGAACATGGCGCGGGTGCCCGGCAGCAGGTCCTTGTGCGGCTTGTGGACGCCCGCGCCGAAGAAGACCAGCTGGAGGCGGCCGCTGCCGTCGGTGATGGTCACCTCCAGGCGTTTTCCGCGGCCCCCGTTGAAGGTCAGGATCCGGGCGTCGGCGACCTGGGCGACGACCGTGACGTGCTCGTCGATCTGGTCGGCGAGCTCGGCCAGCGAGGTCAGCTCGCCGCGCTCGGCGTACCGCCGCGGGTAGTGGTGCAGCAGGTCCAGGGCCGTGTGCAGGCCGAGCTGCTCGGCCAGCACCTTGGCGGTGGCGGGGCCGAGCGTCTTCTTGAGGTCTTCGTCGAGCGCGGGCACGTGTTCATTGCACACCATCGCGCTGACAAGCCGGCTATTCGACCCCGATGAGGAGGGGTGCGCAGTGCCGCCCGCCGCGGTAGGTGACCGTGTCCACCGCGAGGTGTCCGTGCTGGACGTACGCCTCCAGGCGCGCGGCGAGGGAGTCCGGCACCTCCGGGCCCAGGACCAGGGTGACGAGTTCGCCGCCGGAGCCCAGCATCCGCTCCAGGACGGCTTCGGCGGTGTCGTCGAGGCCGGAGCCGATGACCGCGACGTCGCCGTCGATGAGTCCGAGCACGTCCCCGGCCTGGCAGATGCCGGCGGAGGTGAAGGACTGCCGTTCGGCGACGGCGAGTTCCCCGTAGCGGGTGGCGCCGGCCGCCGCGGTCATGGCGACGACGTCCTCGTCGAAGGTGCCCTCCGGGTCGTGGACGGCGAGGGCGGCCAGGCCCTGGACCGCGGACCGGGTGGGGATCACGGCGACCCGTACGCCGTCGGCGCGGGCCCGTTCGGCCGCGGCGGCCGCGGCGGCCCGCTGGTCGGCGCCGCCGGGCAGCAGCACCACCTCGCGGGCGTGCGCGCGCCGGATGGCGTCGACGAGTTCGGCGGTGTCCGGGACCTCGCCGGGGCGGGCGAGCACGGTGGTGGCGCCCGCCTCCCCGCACAGTCCGGCCAGCCCCTCGCCCGGGACCACGGCGACGACGGCGCGCTGGACGCGCTCCCCGCGGGCCCGGCGCCGCTCGTCGCCGAAGTGGGTGATGCGGATCCGGAACGGCCGCCCGGCGACGACGCCGGCCTCCACGGCGGCGCCGGGGTCGTCGACGTGGACGTGCACGTTCCACAGTCCGTCGCCGCCGACCACCACCAGGGAGTCCCCGAGCCCGTCGAGGCGTTCGCGCAGCCGTGCCACGTCCGGTTCGGCGGCCTCCAGCAGGTAGATCACCTCGTACGCGGGCCCGCCCTGCTCCTCGGCGGCACAGGGCTGCGGCGGCTGCGGTACGGGCACGGCCCGGCCGCGGACGGCCTCGGCGGCGGGTTCCCGGCCGGACAGCGCCTGCCCCAGCGCCCCGAGCACGGCGACCAGTCCGCAGCCCCCGGCGTCGACGACCCCGGCGCGGCCCAGCTCGGCCAGCTGCCCGGGGGTGTCGGCGAGGGCCGCGCGGGCCCCGTCGTAGGCGGCGAGGGCCACGTCGGCGGCGGTCCCGGCGGCGGCCGTCTCGCCGGCGCGGGCCGCGGCGGCGGCGACGGTGAGCATGGTGCCCTCCACCGGGTGCGCGACGGCCGCGTAGGCCTCCTCGGCGGCGCGGGTCAGCGCGCGGGCCAGCAGCGGGCCGGGCGGGCGGTCGCCGGGCTCCTCGCCGAGCACGTCGGCCACCCCGCGCAGCAGCTGCGCCAGGATCGTCCCGGAGTTCCCGCGGGCGCCTATGAGGGCGCCGTGCGCGTAGGCCCGCACGGCGTGGGAAAGGGTGGGCGGGGAGGAGGCCCGGGCGGCGGGGGGGGGGGGCGGCGCCCGGGGGGGCGGCCGGCCCGGCCCCCCGCGCGGGGGGCGGCGGGCCGGGCGGGGGCGCGCCCCCCCGAGCCCGGGCGGGGGTGG
>NZ_JBHYVA010000377.1:0-8081 GCF_042750055.1 Streptomyces sp. NPDC059456 | reverse complement strand
ACCCCCCCGGCCACGCCCCCCAAACGGACTACTCCCAAATTTGCGGCCGTTTAGTCCCGTGGCCCCGCCCCGCCCTACGGGGGTGGGGGGGCCCCTCGCCCGTACCCAAACCCTCCTCAAGGGGGAGAACGGCATCGGCACCGTCCGGCGCACCGTCCTCCCCGGCGGACTGCGCATCGTCACCGAGACGCTGCCCTCGGTCCGCTCCGCCACCTTCGGCATCTGGGCGCACGTGGGCTCCCGGGACGAGACGCCCACGCTCAACGGTGCCACGCACTACCTCGAGCACCTCCTCTTCAAGGGCACCCGCAAGCGCAGCGCCCTCGACATCTCCTCCGCGATCGACGCGGTCGGCGGCGAGATGAACGCCTTCACGGCGAAGGAGTACACCTGCTACTACGCACGGGTGCTCGACACGGACCTGCCGCTGGCGATCGACGTCGTCTGCGACATGCTCACCGGCTCGCTGATCCGCGAGGAGGACGTCGACGCCGAGCGCGGCGTCATCCTCGAAGAGATCGCGATGACCGAGGACGACCCGGGCGACTGCGTGCACGACCTGTTCGCGCACACCATGTACGGCGACACCCCGCTGGGCCGTCCCGTCCTGGGCACCGTCGACACGATCAACGCCCTCGGCGCCGACCGGATCCGCCGCTTCTACAAGAAGCACTACGACCCCCGCCACCTGGTGGTCGCAGCGGCCGGCAACGTCGACCACAACAAGGTCGTGCGCCAGGTCCGCGCCGCGTTCGAGAAGGCCGGCGCCCTCGCGCACACCGACGCCGAGCCGATCGGCCCGCGCTCCGGGGCCAAGCGCATCCGCACCTCCGGCCGCGTCGACCTGGTCGGCCGCAAGACCGAGCAGGCCCACGTGGTCCTCGGCATGCCCGGCCTCGCCCGCACCGACGAGCGCCGCTGGGCGCTCGGCGTACTGAACACCGCCCTCGGCGGAGGCATGTCCTCCCGCCTCTTCCAGGAGGTCCGGGAGAAGCGCGGCCTGGCCTACAGCGTGTACTCGTACACCTCGGGCTTCGCCGACACCGGGCTCTTCGGCGTGTACGCGGGCTGCCGCCCGAACCAGGTCCACGACGTGCTCCGGATCTGCCGCGGCGAACTCGACAAGGTCGTCTCCGAGGGGCTCACGGACGAGGAGGTCAAGCGGGCCGTCGGCCAGCTGTCCGGCTCCACCGTCCTGGGCCTGGAGGACACCGGCGCGATCATGAACCGCATCGGCAAGAGCGAGCTCTGCTGGGGCGACCAGATGTCCGTCGACGACATGCTGGCCCGGATCGCGTCCGTGACCCCGGACGACGTCCGCGCGGTCGCCCGGGACGTGCTGGCCCAGCGGCCGTCGCTCGCGGTGATCGGCCCGCTGAAGGAGAAGCAGGCCGCCCGCCTCGACGAAGCGGTGGCCTGAGACCCTGACACCCCGGGGCAGGGCACCGGCCGCCGCCGGCCGGCGCCCTGCCCGTACGACAGGAAGCGAAGAAGCATGAGCAGCAAGCTGCGGGTAGCGGTTCTCGGTGCCCAGGGCCGCATCGGCTCCGAAGCGGTCAAGGCCGTCGAGGCCGCCGAGGACATGGAGCTGGTGGCCGCCCTGGGCCGCGGCGACACCCTGGAGACCCTGGCAGAGGCGGGCGCGCAGGTCGCGGTCGAGCTGACCACCCCCGCGTCGGTCATGGGGAACCTGGAGTTCCTGACCGGCCACGGCATCCACGCCGTGGTCGGCACCACCGGCTGGACCGAGGAGCGCCTCGCGCAGCTGGACACCTGGCTCGCGGCCTCCCCGCAGACCGGTGTGCTCATCGCCCCGAACTTCTCCATCGGCGCCGTCCTCACCATGAAGTTCGCCGCCCAGGCCGCCCGCTACTTCGAGTCCGTCGAGGTCGTCGAGCTGCACCACCCGAACAAGGTCGACGCCCCCTCCGGCACGGCGACCCGCACCGCCCAGCTGATCGCGGCCGCCCGCGCCGAGGCCGGCCTCGGCCAGCAGCCCGACGCCACCGCCACCGCCCTGGACGGCGCGCGCGGCGCGAACGTCGACGGGGTCCCGGTGCACGCCATCCGCCTGCGCGGCCTGCTGGCCCACCAGGAGGTGCTCCTCGGCGGCGAGGGCGAAACCCTGACGATCCGTCACGACTCCCTGCACCACAGCAGCTTCATGCCGGGCATCCTGCTCGGCGCGCGCCGCGTCGTGCAGCACCCGGGCCTCACGTTCGGCCTGGAAAACTTCCTCGACCTCGGCTGATGAGCAGGCAGTAGTCCCATGCGCGCGAAGATCACTTACTTCCTCACGGCCGCCGTCCTGGTCGTCTACTTCGTCCTGGTCGGCAGCCGGGGGGTGATGCTGCTCCGGCAGGGCACCGCACTGACCGTCACCTTCGGTGTGGCCGTGCTGATCCTGCCGGTCATCGGCGTCTGGTTCCTCTGGAAGAACACGCAGTTCGTGACGAAGGCGAACCAGCTCGCGACCGAGCTGGAGGCCGAGGGCGGACTGCCCGTCGACGAACTGGAGCGGGACGAGTACGGCCGGATCCTGCGGGACTCCGCCGACGAGGTCTTCGCGCGCCGCAAGGCCGAGACGGAGGACGCGCCGGGGGACTGGCGCAGCTGGTTCCGCCTCGCCGTCGCCTACCACGATGCCCGGGACACCCCGCGGGCCCGCAAGGCCATGCAGCGGGCCATCGCCCTGCACGCCGCACCGCAGGCCCGGACCGTGTCCGCGAAGTAGCGCCGGCAGTCGTCACCGCGTAAGCCGGGAAGCCCGTGCAGGAACGATCCTGTACGGGCTTCCCGGCGTTGCGCGCCGGCGTCAGGCGGGTACGGCCCGGTACTCGTCGGCCCAGGCCTCGACCATGTCGGCGGCCCGGTCGAACGCCTCGGTCCGCGACAGGAAATCGGCGTTGTGGTCGGTCAGCAGCACCGGCAGCTCCGCGCCGCCCTGCCCGACCGCGGTCAGGGCCTGGCCCTGGACGGTCCGCGGCAGTCCCAGCCAGCGCACCGGCTGCTGGACCGTACGGACCTCGGCGACCTCGTCCCAGGTGAGCGAGCGGGTCGTGAAGAAGCCCACCCGGCGCAGCCCCGAGGGGCTCACCCAGACGCCCGCCCTGAGGATCCGCAGCGCCGACCCGATCACGGCGAGCGCGGCGACCAGGCAGACGCCGGCGCCGGACCAGGCTCCGGCGAACGCGATGATCATCGTGGCCAGCAGCATGAACGAGGCCACCAGGAGCAGCAGGGCGGCGCCGGCCACCCGCCACGGCCCGGGCCGGTACGGCCGGCGCCAGCGGTCGGGGTCCTCGTGAGCCAGTACGTCGTCGCCGTCACTGTCTTCGTGCGCGTCCAACGCGCGGTCGGCCGTCAAGAAGGGCAGGGGCACGGCTGTACCTCACTCACATGCACGTTCGGTTGGGCTTGCCCGTGAGGCTACCGTCCCTCGGAGGCTTCCGACTGCTGCGACTTGGCGGGCTGGTGGGGCTGGAGTGCCGGCATGCCGAACAGCAGGGAGCCGACGAGCCCGGCCACGACGGTCAGCCCGACCAGCGTACGGGCGGCCAGCTGGGGCGCGCTCAGACGCTCGCGTGGCGGTGGAGTGACGTTGCTGCGGAAGCGTTCGGCCTCGGCGACGAAGGCGAACGGGACGGGTTCGCTGGGGGCGGCGCCCAGCGATGGCTGGGGGAGGAACATGGAGCGACTCTCCTCACGATCAGGGCCCTGGGGCGGCGGTCGCGGCGTGTACCTGTACAGACGTACGAGCCCCCCAATCGGTGCCTGAATTCGGGACATTAACCAAATTTTATGGCTGGGCGTCAGCTGAACGGGTGGCCGTCCCGCCCCCCGGAGCCGGACGGCGCGTGCGCGGCGGGCGGTGAGCCGCGCCGTAGAGTGGGCGCGCCCCATGTGAGTCGTTCGGAAGGACCCCCGGTGAGCGAGACCGCCGCTTCAGACCTGAAACCCAGCTTCCGCAGTGATGTGACGGTGGAGCTGGTGAAGCACTCCGCCGCCGACTCCGACGTGCTGTGGGCCGCCCGTGTCTCCACGGCCGGCGAGCAGTCGCTCGAAGAGCTCCAGAAGGACCCCGAGCGCTCCAAGGGCCTCATCAACTACCTGATGCGGGACCGCCACGGCAGCCCGTTCGAGCACAACTCGATGACGTTCTTCATCAGCGCCCCGATCTTCGTCTTCCGCGAGTTCATGCGGCACCGCGTCGGCTGGTCGTACAACGAGGAATCGGGCCGCTACAGGGAGCTCGAGCCGGTCTTCTACGTCCCGGACGCCGAGCGCAAGCTCGTCCAGGAGGGCCGCCCGGGCAAGTACGTCTTCGTCGAGGGCACCGCGGCCCAGCAGGAGCTGACGGGCCGGGTCATGGAGGACTCCTACCGTCAGGCCTACGAGGCCTACCAGGAGATGCTGGCGGCGGGCGTGGCCCGCGAGGTTGCCCGTTCGGTCCTGCCGGTCGGACTTTTCTCCTCGATGTACGCGACCTGCAACGCGCGCTCGCTCATGCACTTCCTCGGCCTGCGCACGCAGCACGAGCTGGCGACCACGCCGTCCTTCCCGCAGCGGGAGATCGAGATGGTCGGCGAGAAGATGGAGCAGCACTGGGCGGCGCTCATGCCGCTGACGTACGCCGCGTACAACGCGAACGGCCGGGTCGCCCCGTAAGGACCGGTACGGCCCGATGGGGACGGATGGAACCGTGACGCACGGATGTGCAGAGTCAAGTCCGAAGTGTCCGTATTGCCACGTTTCGTAAAGTTCATCTAGGCTGATCAAACGGACCCGGCACTGCTTGAACCCCCGAGCAGGCAGTGCCGGGATCCAACAACCCGCGCGGCCCGTGCCGGGAGCCACACCCTGTTGACGTCCCCCGAGGGGACACCGCGAGCATGGCAGCGAGTAGCGTGTTACCCATGGCTCCGATCTCGACTCCGCAGACCCCCTTCGGGCGGGTCCTCACCGCCATGATCACGCCGTTCACGGCGGATGGCGCACTCGACCTCGACGGCGCGCAGCAGCTCGCCGTCCACCTGGTGGACGCAGGCAACGACGGCCTGATCATCAACGGGACCACCGGTGAGTCCCCGACCACCACCGACGCGGAGAAAAACGACCTCGTACGAGCCGTCCTGGAAGCGGTGGGCGACCGTGCCCACGTCGTCGCCGGCATCGGCACCAACGACACCCGCCACACCCTGGAACTCGCCCGGCAGGCCGAGCGCACCGGCGCACACGGCCTGCTCGCGGTGACCCCGTACTACAGCAAGCCGCCGCAGGAAGGCCTCTACCGGCACTTCACGGCGATCGCCGACGCCACCGAGCTTCCGGTGATGCTCTACGACATCCCCGGCCGCAGCGGCGTCCCGATCAACACGGAAACCCTGGTCAGGCTGGCCGAGCACCCCCGCATCGTGGCCAACAAGGACGCCAAGGGCGACCTCGGCCGCGCCAGCTGGGCCATCGCCCAGAGCGGACTCGCCTGGTACTCCGGCGACGACATGCTGAACCTGCCGCTGCTGTCCGTCGGCGCCGTCGGCTTCGTCTCCGTGGTCGGCCACGTGGTCAGCCCCGAGCTCCGCGCGATGCTCGACGCGCACCTGGGCGGCGACGTCCAGAAGGCCACCGAGATCCACCAGAAGCTGCTGCCCGTCTTCACCGGCATGTTCCGCACCCAGGGCGTGATCACCACCAAGGGCGCCCTGAACCTGCAGGGCCTGCCCGCGGGCCCGCTGCGGCTCCCGCTCGTCGAGCTCACGGCCGAAGAGACGGCCCAGCTCAAGATCGATCTTGCCGCCGGCGGGGTACAGCTCTGACAACGGACTTCACAACTGAATAAGCAAGACGAACAAAACAGACGAATGCAAGTGCACGAATGACATGCGCGCCACGTGCCTTACGAGGTACGTGGCGTGTGTGGTGAGGAGAGACTTTTGAGCCATCCGCATCCTGAACTTGGTCCCCCGCCGAAGCTCCCCAAGGGCGGCCTGCGCGTCACCCCCCTGGGCGGTCTCGGCGAGATCGGCCGCAACATGACCGTCTTCGAGTTCGACGGCCGCCTGCTGATCGTCGACTGCGGCGTTCTCTTCCCCGAAGAGGAGCAGCCGGGCATCGACCTGATCCTGCCGGACTTCTCGTCCATCCGGGACCGGCTCGACGACATCGAGGGCATCGTCCTCACGCACGGCCACGAGGACCACATCGGCGCCGTCCCGTACCTCCTGCGGGAGAAGCCGGACATCCCGCTGATCGGCTCCAAGCTGACGCTGGCCCTCATCGAGGCCAAGCTCCAGGAGCACCGGATCCGCCCCTACACCCTCGAGGTGAAGGAAGGCGACCGGGAACACCTCGGAGTCTTCGACTGCGAGTTCATCGCGGTCAACCACTCCATCCCGGACGCCCTGGCCGTCGCCATCCGCACCCCCGCGGGCCTGGTCGTCGCCACCGGCGACTTCAAGATGGACCAGCTGCCGCTGGACAACCGCCTCACCGACCTGCACGCCTTCGCGCGCCTGAGCGAGGAGGGCATCGACCTCCTCCTCTCGGACTCGACGAACGCCGAGGTCCCGGGCTTCGTCCCGCCGGAGCGCGACATCTCCAACGCCATCCGCGGCGTCTTCGCGGGTGCCCAGAAGCGGATCATCGTGGCGTCCTTCGCGAGCCACGTGCACCGCATCCAGCAGATCCTCGACGCCGCGCACGAGTACGGCCGCCGGGTCGCCTTCGTGGGCCGCTCGATGGTCCGCAACATGGGCATCGCCCGTGACCTGGGCTACCTGCGCGTCCCGGCCGGCCTCGTCGTCGACGTGAAGACCCTCGACGACCTGCCGGACGACGAGGTCGTGCTGGTCTGCACGGGTTCCCAGGGCGAGCCGATGGCGGCCCTGTCCCGCATGGCCAACCGCGACCACCAGATCCGGATCGTCCCCGGCGACACCGTGATCCTGGCGTCGTCGCTGATCCCGGGCAACGAGAACGCGGTCTACCGCGTGATCAACGGCCTGACCCGGTGGGGCGCCAACGTCGTGCACAAGGGCAACGCCAAGGTGCACGTCTCCGGCCACGCCTCCGCCGGCGAGCTGCTGTACTTCTACAACATCTGCAAGCCGCGGAACCTGATGCCGGTCCACGGCGAATGGCGCCACCTGCGCGCCAACGCCGAGCTCGGCGCCCTGACGGGTGTCCCGAAGGACCGCATCGTCATCGCCGAGGACGGCGTGGTCGTCGACCTGATCGACGGCAAGGCCCGCATCTCCGGCAAGGTCCAGGCCGGCTACGTGTACGTGGACGGCCTGTCGGTCGGCGACGTCACCGAGTCCTCGCTCAAGGACCGCCGGATCCTCGGCGACGAGGGCATCATCTCGGTCTTCGTCGTGGTGGACAGCACCACCGGCAAGGTCGTCAGCGGCCCGAACATCCAGGCCCGCGGCTCCGGCATCGAGGACTCGGCCTTCGCGTCGGTCCTGCCGAAGATCGAGGAAGCCATCGCCCGCGCCGCCGCCGACGGCGTCGCGGAACCGCACCAGCTCCAGCAGCTCATCCGCCGGACCATGGGCAAGTGGGTCTCGGACGGCTACCGACGCCGCCCGATGATCCTCCCGGTCGTCGTCGAGGTCTGAGCCTCGCCGTAGCGCCGTCACCGGAGCGGGGCAACCGGATTTGCATCCGGGGGCCCCGCTCCAGTACGTTTACGTCTCCACCTCGCACAACACCCCGGCACACACGTGTGTCCGGACTTGTGCTGCGCGAGCGGGTGGGATTCGGACCCGGGGAAACCTGATAAAGTCTGATCCGCCCGAAAGGGAAAGGCCCTCCAACGGTCACCGAATTCAAATCCTCCCGGAAACGGGCCGGAAAGAATCTGGTAAGGTTGGAACCGCCGGAAAGGGAAAACGCGAAAGCGAAGGACCTGGAAAGCAAGCGGGACTGACTCTGATAGAGTCGGAAACGCAAGAACGAAGAACGAAAGCCCGGAGGAAAGCCCGAGAGGGTGAGTACAAAGGAAGCGTCCGTTCCTTGAGAACTCAACAGCGTGCCAAAAATCAACGCCAGAAGTTGATACCCCGTCCACTTCGGTGGAT
>NZ_JBHYVA010000376.1:0-8084 GCF_042750055.1 Streptomyces sp. NPDC059456 | reverse complement strand
GCGTTTCACTGCTCGCGCTGCGCGCTCGCGTTGCTGCGGGCTACTTGGCGCTGCCGCCCTCGCCCGCGACGTCCGCCTTCGGCTCGGCCTCGGCCGCCGGAGTGGTTTCCGCCGTCTCGGCGGCGCCGTCCGCGTCGGCCGGGGCCTCCGCCGCGGCCGCGGGAGTCTCAGCCTCCGCCTTGGCGGGCGCTTCGGTCTCCGCAGCGGCGTCGGTCTCGACGGCGTCAGTTTCCGCGGGCGTCTCGGCCTCGGCGGCTTCCTCCGCCGCGGCCGCGGTAGCCGCAGCCTCCGCGTCGGCCTTCGCCTTCGCTTCCGCGTCAGCCTTGGCCTCGGCTTCGGCGTCCGCCTTGGCCTTGGCTTCCGCCTCCGCCTTGGCCTTGGCCGCGGCCTCCGCCTTGGCTTCCGCTTCGGCCTTCGCCGCCGCCTCGGCCGCCGCGGCCTCCGCCGCCAGTTCCTCCTCCGTCGGGCCCGGGGTCTTCACCGACTCCAGGAGGAGCTGGGCCACGTCCACGACCTGGACGGATTCCTTGGCCTGGCCGTCGTTCTTCTTGCCGTTGACCGAGTCGGTCAGCATCACCAGGCAGAACGGGCAGGCGGTCGAGACGATGTCCGGGTTGAGGGACAGGGCCTCGTCCACGCGCTCGTTGTTGATGCGCTTGCCGATGCGCTCTTCCATCCACATCCGCGCGCCACCGGCGCCACAGCAGAAGCCCCGCTCCTTGTGGCGGTGCATCTCCTGCTGGCGCAGCCCCGGCACGGCCGACATGATCTCGCGCGGCGGCGTGTAGACCTTGTTGTGCCGGCCCAGGTAGCAGGGGTCGTGGTACGTGATCAGCCCGTCGACCGGCGTCACCGGCAGCAGCCGGCCCTCGTCGATCAGGTGCTGGAGCAGCTGCGTGTGGTGGATGACCTCGTACTCGCCGCCCAGCTGCGGGTACTCGTTCGCGATGGTGTTGAAGCAGTGCGGGCAGGTCGAGACGATCCGCTTCGCCGACTTCGGCTTCTTCGTCGAGGGGTCCTCGTCGTCCTCACCGAAGGCCATGTTCAGCATGGCGACGTTCTCCTGGGCGAGCTGCTGGAACAGCGGCTCGTTGCCGAGGCGGCGCGGGGAGTCGCCGGTGCACTTCTCGTCGCCGCCCATGATCGCGAACTCGACGCCCGCGATGTTGAGGAGCTCCGCGAAGGCCTTCGTCGTCTTCTTGGCCCGGTCCTCCAGGGCGCCCGCGCAGCCGACCCAGTACAGGTAGTCGTACTCGGAGAGGTCCTCGGCGTCCTTGCCGACGATCGGGACCTCGAAGTCGACCTCCTTGGTCCACTCCACGCGCTGCTTCTTGGCCAGACCCCAGGGGTTGCCCTTCTTCTCCAGGTTCTTGAGCATCGTGCCCGCCTCGGACGGGAACGCGGACTCGATCATCACCTGGTAGCGGCGCATGTCGACGATGTGGTCGATGTGCTCGATGTCGACCGGGCACTGCTCCACGCACGCACCGCAGGTGGTGCAGGACCACAGCACGTCCGGGTCGATGACGCCGTTCTCCTCGGCGGTGCCGATCAGCGGGCGCTCCGCCTCGGCCAGGGCCGCCGCGGGGACGTCCTTCAGCTGTTCCGCGGTCGCCTTCTCCTCGCCCTCCATGGTCTTGCCGCCACCCGCGAGCAGGTACGGCGCCTTGGCGTGGGCGTGGTCGCGCAGCGACATGATCAGGAGCTTGGGGGACAGGGGCTTGCCCGTGTTCCAGGCCGGGCACTGCGACTGGCAGCGGCCGCACTCGGTGCAGGTGGAGAAGTCGAGGATGCCCTTCCAGGAGAACTGCTCGACCTGGGAGACGCCGAAGACGTCGTCCTCGCCCGGCTCCTCGAAGTCGATCTCCTTGCCGCCGCTCGTCATCGGCTGGAGCGCGCCCAGTGCGGTCGCACCGTCGGCGTTGCGCTTGAACCAGATGTTCGGGAAGCCGAGGAAGCGGTGCCAGGCGACACCCATGTTGGTGTTCAGCGAGACGACGATCATCCAGATCAGCGAGACGCCGATCTTGATCATCGCGGTGAAGTAGATGGCGTTCTGCAGGGTGCCGAGCGAGAGGCTCTTGAAGGCCAGGACCAGCGGGTACGAGGCGAAGTACGCCGGCTCGTACGAGTCCACGTGGTGGATCGCGCCCTCGAGTCCGCGCAGGGTGAGGATCGCGAGGCCGATGGTGAGGATGACGTACTCGACGAAGTACGCCTGCCAGGCCTTCGAGCCGGTGAAGCGCGACTTGCGGCCGGCCCGCGAGGGCAGCGACAGCAGCCGGATGGCGATCAGCACGAGGATGCCGAGGATCGTCATGACGCCGATGAACTCGATGTACAGCTCGAACGGCAGGAAGTCGCCGACGATCGGCAGCACCCAGTCGGCCTGGAAGAGCTGGCCGTACGCCTGCAGCAGCGTCGGCGGCAGCGTCAGGAAGCCGATGGCGACGAACCAGTGCGCGAAGCCGACGATGCCCCAGCGGTTCATCCGGCTGTGGCCGAGGAACTCCCGGACCAGGGTGAGCGTTCGTGCCTTCGGATCGTCCGTACGGCTGCCTGCCGGTACGGGCTGTCCGAGCTTCACGAACCGGTAGATCTGCGCCACGGCTCGGGCGAGCAGCGCGACGCCGACCACGGTCAGGACCAGCGACACGATGATCGCGGCGAGTTGCATGGGAGGGCTCCTCGGGCGGGACTTACTAAGCGGTAACTTATTGAGTCAAGGCTTGAGGTTACCCATTCCCCGCGCCGCAATGTAGGTGAGCGAGCGGTGATCTGTGTCGCTCAGGCATGCCTGTGTCGACAGGCCGCCCGAGGGGTCTGAGCCAGGATCGCGAGATCCATCCCCAGCCAATGGCTCTCCACATAGTGCCGGTCCAGCAGGGCCATCTCCTCCCAGGGGAGGTCGGAGCGTGCGCTGACCTGCCACAAACCGGTCATTCCGGGCCGTACGGGGAGCCGGTCGGCCCGGTCCGTACGGGCTTCCGGGCGCGGCCCGACCAGTGACATCTCGCCGCGCAGCACGTTCAGCAGCTGCGGCATCCCGTCCAGGGCGCACCGCCGGACCGCCGCCCCCGGCCGGCCCGCCGCGTCCGTGCGCAGCCGCCAGGTCCGGAACGGGCGCCCGGCCAGTCCGGCCGCCGGCTGCCGTACGAAGACGCGCCCGCCCTGGGTCGCGTACAGCAGGGCGCCGACGGCCAGCAGCGGCACCGCGAACAGCCCGAGCAGCGCGGTGGCCCCGAGGAGGTCGGCCACCCGCTTCGCGGACACGTCCGGCCGGCGCGCGGCGCGCAGGCGCGCCGGCAGGAGCGGGAGCAGGAGCTGGCGCAACGGCCGGATCGGGGAGAGCGTGAGCGGCGGCAGCGGCATGGGGGCACCCTGCCCGCGCCCCCGGTGGTTTCCGCGGTGCCGCGCAGTGGACCGGGCGAGCATCGCCCGCTCGGCCCCCGGGAGCCGCGGGCGGGAAGTGGGCGGGCGGCGGGCGGGCCGCGAGTGCGCCGCTGGTGGACCGTGTGCCCCACCGCGAGTGCGCCGCTGGTGGACCGTGTGCCCCACCGCGAGTGCGCCGCGAGCGGACCGCGTGCACACCGCGTGCCTGCCGCGAGTGAGCGTAAGTCCGGGATAAAAGTTGAGCCGACTCCACTCATCTCTGTTGACGTGCGCGTCGCCGTGCGGCATGGTTGAGTCTGTTCCACTCAAGTCAGCTGGAGGAAATCAAAATGGCACGTGCGGTCGGCATCGACCTGGGCACCACTAACTCCGTCGTCAGCGTTCTCGAAGGCGGCGAGCCCACCGTCATCACCAACGCCGAGGGCGCCAGGACCACGCCGTCCGTCGTCGCCTTCGCCAAGAACGGCGAGGTCCTCGTCGGCGAGGTGGCCAAGCGCCAGGCGGTCACCAACGTGGACCGGACCATCCGCTCCGTCAAGCGCCACATGGGCACTGACTGGAAGATCAACCTGGATGGCAAGGACTTCAACCCGCAGCAGATGAGCGCCTTCATCCTGCAGAAGCTGAAGCGCGACGCCGAGGCCTACCTGGGTGAGAAGGTCACGGACGCGGTCATCACCGTCCCGGCCTACTTCAACGACTCCGAGCGTCAGGCGACGAAGGAGGCCGGCGAGATCGCGGGCCTGAACGTCCTGCGCATCGTCAACGAGCCGACCGCCGCCGCCCTGGCCTACGGCCTGGACAAGGACGACCAGACCATTCTCGTCTTCGACCTCGGTGGCGGCACCTTCGACGTGTCGCTCCTGGAGATCGGCGACGGCGTCGTCGAGGTCAAGGCCACCAACGGTGACAACCACCTCGGTGGTGACGACTGGGACCAGCGCGTCGTCGACTACCTGGTGAAGCAGTTCGCCAACGGCCACGGCGTGGACCTCTCCAAGGACAAGATGGCGCTCCAGCGTCTGCGCGAGGCCGCCGAGAAGGCGAAGATCGAGCTGTCCTCCTCCACGGAGACCACGATCAACCTGCCCTACATCACGGCGTCCGCCGAGGGCCCGCTGCACCTGGACGAGAAGCTCACGCGCGCCCAGTTCCAGCAGCTGACCGCCGACCTCCTGGACCGCTGCAAGACCCCGTTCCACAACGTCATCAAGGACGCCGGCATCCAGCTGTCCGAGATCGACCACGTGGTCCTGGTCGGCGGCTCCACCCGCATGCCGGCCGTCGCCGAGCTCGTCAAGGAGCTCACCGGCGGTCAGGACGCCAACAAGGGCGTCAACCCGGACGAGGTCGTCGCCATCGGCGCGACCCTCCAGGCCGGTGTCCTCAAGGGTGAGGTCAAGGACGTCCTGCTCCTCGACGTGACCCCGCTGTCCCTCGGCATCGAGACCAAGGGCGGCATCATGACCAAGCTGATCGAGCGCAACACCACGATCCCGACCAAGCGGTCCGAGATCTTCACGACGGCCGAGGACAACCAGCCGTCCGTGCAGATCCAGGTCTACCAGGGCGAGCGCGAGATCGCGGCGTACAACAAGAAGCTCGGCATGTTCGAGCTGACCGGCCTGCCGCCGGCCCCGCGTGGCGTCCCGCAGATCGAGGTCTCCTTCGACATCGACGCGAACGGCATCATGCACGTCACGGCCAAGGACCTCGGCACGGGCAAGGAGCAGAAGATGACCGTCACCGGCGGCTCCTCGCTCGGCAAGGACGAGGTCGACCGCATGCGCCAGGAGGCGGAGCAGTACGCGGACGAGGACCTGCGCCGCAAGGAGGCGGCCGAGTCGCGCAACCAGGGCGAGCAGCTCGTCTACCAGACGGAGAAGTTCGTCAAGGACAACGAGGACAAGGTCCCGGCCGAGGTCAAGACCGAGGTCGAGGCCGCCGTCACCGAGCTGAAGGACAAGCTCAAGGGCGAGGACACCGCCGAGATCCGCACCGCGACCGAGAAGCTCGCCGCGGTCAGCCAGAAGCTCGGCCAGGCCATCTACGCCGACGCGCAGGCCGGCCAGGCCGCCGGTGCCCCCGGCGCCGAGCAGGCCAAGGCCGACGACGACGTCGTCGACGCCGAGATCGTCGACGACGAGAAGCCGAAGGGCGGCGCTGCCTGATGTCGGAGGAGACCCCGGGTTTCGAGGAGAAGCCCGAAGTCCCCACCGGCGCCACGCCTGACGACGCCGCCGAGCCGAAGGCCGCCGCTTCCTCCGAGGAGGAGGCCGCGGCCCCGGCCGGGGACTCCGGAGCACCGTCCGCCCAGGAGACGGCTCTGCTGGCGCAGCTGGACCAGGCCCGCACCGCGCTCGGTGAGCGCACCGCGGACCTCCAGCGGCTGCAGGCGGAGTACCAGAACTACCGCCGCCGGGTGGAGCGGGACCGCATCGCCGTCAAGGAGATCGCGGTCGCGTCCCTCCTGACGGAACTGCTCCCGACCCTGGACGACATCGGCCGGGCGCGGGAGCATGGCGAGCTGGTCGGCGGCTTCAAGTCGGTGGCCGAATCGCTGGAGACCGCCGCGGCCAAGATGGGGCTGCAGCAGTTCGGCAAGGAGGGCGAGCCCTTCGACCCGACGATCCACGAGGCCCTGATGCACTCGTACGCGCCGGACGTCACCGAGGACACCTGCGTGGCGATCCTGCAGCCGGGGTACCGGATCGGCGAGCGCACGATCCGCCCCGCGCGGGTCGCGGTGGCCGAGCCCCAGCCGGGGGCGGCCCCCAAGTCCGAGTCCGCGGAAGGCGACACGCCTTCGGACAAGGACGAGGATGCCCCCGAGAAGGGCTGACGTCCGTCAGGTTGGACAGGTAGGGGCACGAGAGGAGGGACACCGGGGATGAGCACGAAGGACTTCGTCGAGAAGGACTACTACAAGGTCCTCGGTGTCCCGAAGGACGCCACCGAGGCCGAGATCAAGAAGGCGTACCGGAAGCTCGCGCGCGAGTTCCACCCGGACGCCAACAAGGGCGACGCCTCGGCCGAGGAGCGCTTCAAGGAGATCTCCGAGGCGAACGACATCCTCGGCGACGCCAAGAAGCGCAAGGAGTACGACGAGGCCCGCACCCTGTTCGGCAACGGGGGCTTCCGCCCCGGTCCGGGCGGGGGCGGCGGCTCGTTCAACTTCGACCTCGGCGACCTCTTCGGCGGCACCCAGCCGGGTGCCGGCGGTGCGGGCGGCGGCTTCGGCGGCGGCGGCCTGGGCGATGTCTTCGGCGGCCTGTTCAACCGCGGCGGCGCGGGCCCCGGGGCCCGTACCCAGCCGCGCCGCGGCCAGGACATCGAATCGGAGGTCACCCTCTCCTTCACGGAGGCGGTGGACGGGGCCACGGTCCCGCTCCGGATGTCCTCCCAGGCGCCCTGCAAGGCCTGTTCGGGCACCGGCGACAAGAACGGCACGCCGCGCGTGTGCCCGACCTGCGTCGGCACCGGCCAGGTCTCGCGGGGCAGCGGCGGCGGCTTCTCGCTGACCGACCCCTGCGCGGACTGCAAGGGTCGCGGCCTGATCGCGGAGACCCCCTGCGACGTCTGCAAGGGCAGCGGGCGGGCCAAGTCCTCCCGCACCATGCAGGTCCGCATCCCGCCGGGCGTCTCCGACAACCAGCGGATCCGGCTGCGCGGCAAGGGAGCCCCGGGCGAGCGCGGTGGTCCGGCCGGTGATCTGTACGTCGTCGTCCACGTGGACGGGCACCCGGTGTTCGGCCGCAAGGGCGACAACCTGACGGTCACCGTCCCGGTGACGATCGCCGAGGCGGCCCTGGGCGCCGAGATCAAGGTCCCGACCCTGAACGGCCCGTCGGTGACGCTGAAGCTGCCGCCGGGCACCCCCACGGGGCGCACGATGCGGGCCCGCGGCAAGGGAGCGGTCCGCAAGGACGGCACCCGCGGAGACCTGCTGGTGACGGTGGAGGTCGCTGTTCCGGCCTCGCTGTCGGACAAGGCCCGTGAGGCGCTGGAGATGTACCGCGACGCGACGGAGTCGGAGGACCCGCGCGCCGTGCTGTTCGAGTCCGCGAAGGGAGCATGAACATGGACGGCCGCCGCAGGAGCCACTACCAGCTCAACGACGACACTCCTGTCTACGTCATCTCGGTGGCCGCCCAGCTCTCGGGCCTGCATCCGCAGACCCTGCGCCAGTACGACCGGCTCGGCCTGGTCTCCCCGGACCGGACGGCCGGCCGCGGCCGGCGCTACTCGGCCCGCGACATCGAACTGCTCCGCACGGTGCAGGCCCTGTCCCAGGACGAGGGCATCAACCTGGCCGGCATCAAGCGGATCATCGAACTGGAGAACCAGGTCGCGGCGCTCCAGCAGCGGGTGGCCGAGCTCTCGGCGGCGGTGGACGGCGCGGCGGCCGTGCTCCAGCAGCGCGAGGCCCAGGTGCACGCCTCGTACCGGCGGGATCTGGTCAAGTACCAGCCACCGGTGGCGGGCAACGCCCTGGTCGTCTGGCGTCCCGCACCGAAGCGCCAGAGCGACTGACGCCGGAGCGACCGGCGCCGGAGCGGCCGACGGCTGTCGGCTGACGTACGAACGCGGCGGCGCCCCCCCCCGCACCCCCCGGGGGGGCGCGGGCCCGCGCGCATGGAGCAGCGGCCATGCCGGCAGGTGCTCGGTCCAGTGCGTCCGCCCCACCAGCA
>NZ_JBHYVA010000375.1:0-8125 GCF_042750055.1 Streptomyces sp. NPDC059456 | reverse complement strand
CCTATACCCGTTCGAACCGGGCCACCGAGCCGATCAGCCGGAAGCCCTTGCGGGCGTACCCACGGTTGGGCCAGTCGCCCGCGCAGGCAGTGAGGCAGCGGGGCGCGCGCGCCCCGGGGCGGGGCGCGGGGCGGGGGGGTGGGGGGCGGTGTGCAACCCCCCCACCCCGAACGAGCCGGGCCGGTCCTGCATCATGCTCGCCAAGGACATGACGGTCTCGACGACCCTCGGGCAGCCGCTGGGCGAGCGCAAGGTGATCGACGCGACCACGGGCAAGCCGCTCCCCCGGCAGTAGCCCGGCACGCGCGCACACGAAAGGCCCCCGGCACCTCTCGGCGCCGGGGGCCTTCGTCGTACGGGCCGTCCAGGCTTAGCTGAACGAGTCGCCGCAGGCGCAGGAGCCGGTGGCGTTGGGGTTGTCGATCGTGAAGCCCTGCTTCTCGATGGTGTCGACGAAGTCGATGGACGCACCGTGCAGGTACGGGGAGCTCATCCGGTCCGTGACGACCTTCACGCCGTCGAAGTCCTTGACGACGTCGCCGTCGAGGGAGCGCTCGTCGAAGAAGAGCTGGTAGCGCAGGCCGGAGCAGCCGCCGGGCTGGACGGCGACGCGGAGCGCCAGGTCATCGCGGCCTTCCTGCTCCAGCAGGGTCCTGACCTTCTCGGCGGCGGCGTCGGACAGGAGGATGCCGTCGCTCACAGTGGTCTTGTCGTCCTGTACGGACATCTGCATTCACTCCCGAAGTGGGCGGCTCCCCGCCTCGGGCGGGGAAACGTCGGACTCTTGCCGTCGATGGCAACGAGCGGGGCCGCGGATTCATTCCGGACCCGACGCATGTTTCACATTCATGCTCGCACACCGGCGCGGGGAGGTGGCCCCGACGGACCCCGGGCTGCGTCACGGGCGAATTCGTCACATCGACACTATCGGCATCGTCAAAGTGACGTGAAGCGGCTATCATGGATAACGTCAAATAGACGAGAAGTCGAATCCGGCTTCAGAAGCCCTGCTTCGGAAGTCCCTTGTCGCGGAACAGAAAGGGTGCGTGTCGTGACCACCGCCCAGCCTTTGGACGTCCAGCCGACGCCCCTTGCCCTGCTGCTGCTCGGCCGTGAGGCCGACCCCAAGAGCGAGCGCGGGGTGGAGTGCCCCGGCGACCTGCCGTCGCCGTCGGACCCGGACCTGGTCGCGCGCGCCCGCGCGGCCAAGGAGAAGCTCGGGGACAAGGTCTTCATCCTCGGCCACCACTACCAGCGTGACGAGGTGATCGAGTTCGCCGACGTCACCGGCGACTCCTTCAAGCTGGCCAAGGACGCGGCCGCCAAGCCGGAGGCCGAGTACATCGTCTTCTGCGGCGTCCACTTCATGGCGGAGTCCGCGGACATCCTCACCTCGGACGACCAGAAGGTCGTCCTGCCGGACCTGGCCGCCGGCTGCTCGATGGCCGACATGGCCACCGCCGAGCAGGTCGCCGAGTGCTGGGACGTGCTGACCGAGGCGGGCATAGCCGGGGCGACGGTCCCCGTCTCGTACATGAACTCCTCCGCCGACATCAAGGCCTTCACCGGCAAGCACGGCGGCACGATCTGCACCTCGTCCAACGCGAAGAAGGCCCTGGAGTGGGCGTTCGAGCAGGGCGAGAAGGTGCTCTTCCTGCCGGACCAGCACCTGGGCCGCAACACCGCCGTCCGCGACATGGGCATGTCCCTGGACGACTGCGTGCTCTACAACCCGCACAAGCCGAACGGCGGCCTGACCGCCGAGCAGCTTCGGAACGCCAAGATGATCCTGTGGCGCGGCCACTGCTCGGTGCACGGCCGGTTCTCGGTCGACTCCGTCAACGACGTGCGCGCCCGCATCCCCGGCGTGAACGTCCTGGTCCACCCCGAGTGCAAGCACGAGGTCGTGGCGGCCGCGGACTACGTCGGCTCGACGGAGTACATCATCAAGGCGCTGGAGGCGGCCCCGGCCGGCTCCAAGTGGGCCATCGGCACCGAGCTGAACCTCGTCCGGCGCCTGGCGAACCGATTCGCCGCGCAGGACAAGGAGGTCGTCTTCCTCGACAAGACGGTCTGCTTCTGCTCGACGATGAACCGCATCGACCTCCCCCACCTGGTGTGGACCCTGGAGTCGCTGGCCGAGGGCACCCTCGTCAACCAGATCCAGGTCGACAAGGAGACGGAGAGCTTCGCGAAGCTCGCCCTGGAGCGCATGCTCGCCCTCCCGTAGCGGTCCCCCGCCGTACGCCCGAAGGGCCGCCCCCTCGTTCGAGGGAGCGGCCCTTCGGCGTTCGCCGGGCCGTACGTCAGACCCGGGCCGGGGACTCCTCGTCCGAGGACTCGTCCGGGGCCGGGACCACCGTCAGCCGGGCCGTGCGCCGGGCCTCGCGCTTCGCACGGCGGCGCTCCTTGCGGAGTTCGACCATCGTGTAGAGCGTCGGGACCAGCAGCAGCGTCAGCAGGGTCGAGCTGACCAGGCCGCCGATCACCACCACCGCGAGCGGCTGCGAGATGAACCCGCCCTCGCCGGTGACCCCGAGCGCCATCGGGAGCAGCGCGAAGATCGTCGCGAGGGCGGTCATGAGGATCGGGCGCAGCCGGTGCCGTCCGCCCTCGATGACGGCTTCGACGACGCCGAGGCCCTGGGCGCGGTACTGGTTGACCAGGTCGATCAGGACGATCGCGTTGGTCACGACGATGCCGATGAGCATCAGCATGCCGATCATCGCCGGGACGCCCAGCGGAGTGCCGGTCACCAGCAGCAGGCCGAGTGCGCCGGTCGCCGCGAACGGGATCGAGACCAGCAGGATCAGCGGCTGGACCAGCGAGCGGAACGTGGCCACGAGCAGCATGAACACGATCGCGATGGCCGCGAGCATGGCCAGGCCCAGCGAGGCGAACGCGTCGTCCTGGTCCGAGGAGACCCCGCCGATGGTGGCGGTGGCCCCGTCGGGCAGGTCGAGCGCCTTGATCTTCGTCTGGAGCGCGGCGCCGATGGCGCCGGTGTTGTCGCCGACCGGCTTCGCCGTGATCGTGGCGGCGCGGGCGCCGTCGATCCGGGTCATCGAGACCGGGCCGGGGACCTCCTTGACCTCGGCGACGTCGCCGAGCCTGACCGGGCCGACGGGCAGCGCCTGCAGCTCGGCCAGGGTGGTGGCCGGGTGCGCGGACTTGATGACGACGTCCCGCTCGGTGTTGTCCAGTACGGCCTTGCCCGCCGGGGTGCCCCGTACGGCCTGGGCGACGATCGCGCCGAGGGCGGCCTGGTTCAGGCCCGCCTCGGCGGCCTTCGGGGTGGCGGTCACCGAGATGCGGGGCACGGACTGGGACAGGTCGCTCTGGACGTCGGTGACGTCGTCGAGCGTGGCCACCTCGGCGCGGACCTGCTCGGCGGCCTTGGCGAGGACGTCCGCCTGGCCGGCCTTGACGACCACGCTGAGGTTCTGGCTGCCGAAGCCGCCGCCCGCCGAGATGCTGGTGTCGCCGATGCCGTCGAGCGTGCCGAGCACGTCCTCGATGCGCTTCTTGACTCCCTCGGAGTCGCCGGAGTCCTCCAGGGTCACCTGGTACGAGGCCTGGTTGGAGCCCGTACCGCCGCCGAAGGCGGCCAGGAAGCCGGAGGAGCCGACGGTGACCTGGTAGTCCTTGACGCCCTTGACCTCGGTCAGGGCCTTCTCGACCTTGCGGCTCGCCGCGTCGGAGGCGGCCAGCGAGGTGCCCGGGGGCAGCTGCTGCTTGACCGTCAGGACGCTCTGCTCGCCCTGGTCGAAGAAGTTGGTCTTCAGCAGCGGGGCCATCCCGAAGGTGGCGAACAGGACGACGACCGCGACGAGGAGGGTGGCGATCCGGCGGCGGGTGACCAGGCCGAGGGTCCGTACGTAGAAGCGCTGGAGGCGGCTGTTCGCCTCCTTCTCCTCGGCCTCGCGGCGCGCCTTGGCCGCGCTCTCGGCGTTCGCCGGGTCGACGCCCGAGGGGGCGCGCAGGAACCAGTACGAGAGCACCGGGACGACCGTCAGGGAGACGATCAGCGAGGCCAGCAGGGCCGCGGCGACGGTGAGGGAGAACGGGCCGAAGAACTCGCCGACCATGCCGCCGACGAAGCCGATCGGGAGGAAGACGGCCACGGTGGTGAGCGTGGAGGAGGTGACCGCGCCGGCGACCTCCTTGACCGCGGCGAGGATGGCGGCCTCGCGCTCCTCGCCGTAGCCGAGGTGGCGCTTGATGTTCTCCAGGACCACGATCGAGTCGTCGACGACGCGGCCGATGGCGATGGTGAGCGCGCCCAGGGTCAGCATGTTGAGCGACAGGTCACGGGTCCACAGCACGATCAGCGCGAGGACCACGGACAGCGGGATGGAGACCGCGGTGACCAGCGTCGAGCGCAGCGAGGCCAGGAAGACCAGGATCACGATCACCGCGAAGAGCAGGCCGAGGAGGCCTTCGGTGGTGAGTCCGGAGATGGACTTGGCGACGGGCGGGCCCTGGTCGCTGACGACGGTCAGCTCGGCGCCGGCCCCGAGGGCGGAGCGCAGCTCAAGCAGCTTGTCCCGGACGGCGTCGGAGATCGCGACGGCGCTGCCGTCCTTGTCCATGGTGAGGACGAGGGCGAGGCTGGGCTTGCCGTTGGTGCGGGTGAGGGAGACGGCCTTGGCGGGCTCCTGCGCGACGGTGGCGACGTCCGCGAGGCGTACGGCCGGCTTGCCGGGGCCGGGGCTCAGGCGCAGGTCCTGGAGCTGGGCGAGGGAGGTGTAGCCGCCGCCGACGCGGACGGTGCGGTTCTTGCCGGCCTCGTCGAAGGAGCCGGCGGGGACGGTCGCGCCGCCCGCCTGGAGGCCCTGGGCGAGGGCGGCGCCGTCGAGGCCGGCCGCCGCGAGCTTGGCGTTGTCGGGGGTGACGGCGACCTGGAGGTCCTGGACGCCGTCGACGGTGACCTGGCCGACGCCCTCGATGTCCTCCAGGACGGGGACCACGGAGCGGCTGAGCTGGTCGGCGAGCGCCTGCTGGTCCTTGTCCGAGGTGACGGCGAGGACGACGGTGGGGATGTCGTCGGTGGAGCCGGCCACGACCTGGGGGTCCACTTCGGCGGGCAGCCGCACGCGGGCCCGGTTCACGGCCTGCTGGACGTCGGCGACGAGCTGCTTGGTGCCCTCGTCGCCGTAGTCGAACTTGGCCATGATGAGGGCGTTGCCCTCGCTGGCGGTGGAGGTGATGCCGGTGATGCCGTCGACGCCCTTGAGGGTGGCCTCGATCGGCTCGATGACCTGCTTCTCCACCACGTCGGGCGAGGCGCCCTGGTAGGGCGCGAGCACGGACACCATCGGCAGTTCGATGGACGGCAGCAGCTGCTGCTTGAGCTGCGGGATGGCTATGGCGCCGAAGAGCAGTGCGGTGATCGACACGAGGCCGATCAGCGCTCTTTGGGCCAGGCTGAAGCGGGACAGCCAGGACATGGGTGTGGGATCTCTCTGCAGTGGCGTGCGCGGGGCGTGGCCTGAAGGCCGCGGGCCTTCAGCCTTCCGTACGCGGGGGCGGCGCTGCGTCGCTCCCAGGTGCCGCGTCCTTATCCGCCGCATACCGCGTCCGCAGTACGCGCCCGTACTGCGCGGTCCCGGGCGCGGGGGGTGCGGGGGGGCCGGCGCGCGGCGGCGGCGCTACTCGGCCCGGGGCCGGACCAGTCCCGATTCGTAGGCGATGACGACCAGTTGGGCCCGGTCGCGGGCGCCGAGCTTGGCCATGGCCCGGTTCACGTGGGTCTTGACGGTGAGCGGGCTGACCTCGAGCCGTCCGGCGATCTCGTCGTTGGACAGTCCCGCGGCGACGTGGACGAGGACCTCGCGCTCGCGGACGGTCAGCGCGGCGAGCCGCGCGGCGTGCGCGGCGGGGGCGGCGGGGTCGGCGCCGCCGCCCTGGGCGAGGAAGGTGGCGATGAGCCCTTTGGTGGCGGCCGGGGAGAGCAGCGCCTCGCCGGCCGCGGCGACGCGGATGGCGTTGAGGAGTTCCTCGGGCTCGGCGCCCTTGCCGAGGAACCCGGAGGCGCCGGCCCGCAGGGACTGCACGACGTACTCGTCGACCTCGAAGGTGGTCAGCATGACCACGCGGACGGCGGAGAGTTCGGGGTCGGCGCTGATCATGCGGGTGGCGGCGAGCCCGTCGGTGCCGGGCATCCGGATGTCCATGAGGACCACGTCGGGCCGGGTCTCCCGGGCCAGGGCGCAGGCCGCCGCGCCGTCGGAGGCCTCGCCGACGACCTCCATGTCGGGTTCGGAGTCGACCAGCACCTTGAACGCGCTGCGGAGCAGGGCCTGGTCGTCGGCGAGCAGCACCCTGATGGGCGTCGGCGTCTCTTCCACGCCCCGCACCCTACGCGGTCCCCTCCCGGGGGAGGGCGGTCAGCCCAGGGCCAGGACGACGAGGGCGGCGGTCCCCGCGATCTCGGCGAGGGCGCCGAAGACGTCGCCCGTGACCCCGTCGAAGCGCTGGACGCACCGGCGGAGCAGCAGCTCCGCCGTCGCCAGGGCGATCAGGACCGCACCGGCGCACTGGACGGCGGCGCCCGGCCCCACCGGCAGGGCGGCGGCCGCGGCCAGCACGGCCACCAGTGCGGCGAGCCCGGCGGCCGAGCCCTTGGGGAGCACCCCGGCGACGGCCGCGCCGAGCCCCTCGGGCCGGGCCGGCGGTACGCCGTCGCGGGCGGCCAGGGTCATGGCCAGCCGGGCGGTGACGGCCGCGATGACCGTCGCGAGGGCCCCGTGGAACCAGCTCTCGGCGTAGAGGTCCGCCAGCGCCGCGGCCTGGACCAGCAGCACCAGCAGCAGCGCCACCACCCCGAAGGGGCCGATGTCGGACTGCTTCATGATGCGCAGCGCCGCCTCGGCCGGCTTGGCGCTGCCCAGCCCGTCCGCGGTGTCGGCGAGCCCGTCGAGGTGCAGTCCACGGGTCAGGGCGGCCGGTACGGCGAGGGTGACGGCCGCCGCGAGCAGCGGGCCGCCGCCCAGGATCAGCAGCAGGACCCCCGGTACGGCCGCGAGGGCGCCCACGACGAGCCCCGCGAGGGGTGCGCAGGCCATGCCGGTACGGGCCGCGGGCCGGTCCCAGCGGGTGATGCGGGCGGGCAGCACGGTGAGGGTGCCGAACGCGAAGCGCACGCCGTCGCGCAGGGAGGCGCGCTCGGCGGGCGGCGTCAGGGGCTGCCCGGGAGGCTGGTCGTCGAACGAATCTTTCATCGGCGCGAACGCTACCTGCTCACCGCGAGCGGTAAATTGCCCCATACGGGAAAAATGGGGAGCTGCCACGACAGGGGAGCCGGCGGTATGGGTCACTGGTGGTACCGGAACATCGTCGAACCGGGGAAACTCCCCCTGCTCCTCGCGCTGCTCTCGTTCGTGATGTCGTTCCTGGTCACCCGTGTGATCACCCGGCTGATCCGGGCGGGGCGCGGGCCGTTCAAGAACATCACCCCGGGCGGCGTGCACGTCCACCACGTCGTGCCGGGCGTCGTCCTCGTGATCATCGGCGGCTTCGGGGCGGTGGGCAGCGGCCGGTACGGGTTCGGCGCCATGGCCTCCGCCGTCATCTTCGGACTGGGCGCGGGGCTGGTGCTGGACGAGTTCGCGCTGATCCTGCACCTCGACGACGTCTACTGGAGCGAGCAGGGCCGCAAGAGCGTCGAGATCGTGGTGCTGACGGCCGCTCTGGTGGCGCTGGTGCTGGGCGGGTTCCTGCCCTTCGGCGTCAACGACCTGACCGCCGACGAGCGGCAGAGCCGCGGGCTGGTCGTCATGAACACCGCCACCAACTTCTTCCTGGCCCTGATCGCCCTGTGGAAGGGCAAGGCGCGCACCGCGTTCTTCGGGACGGTCATCCCCTTCGTGGCGCTGGTCGGGGCGATCCGGCTGGCCCGGCCCGGCTCGCCGTACGCGAAGCGGTTCTACGCGAAGCGCCCGCGGGCCCGCGCCAAGGCCAGGCTGCGGGCCTTCCACCACGACCGGCGCTGGGCGGGGCCGCGCCGCCGGTTCGAGAACTTCATCGGCGGGACCCCGGACCCGGCGCGGGCGCCCGTCTCGAAGCCGACGAAGCACTGAGCGGACACGACGGCGCCCGGCCCGCCCCCGCGAAGGGGCCGGGC
>NZ_JBHYVA010000374.1:0-8133 GCF_042750055.1 Streptomyces sp. NPDC059456 | reverse complement strand
CCCCGCCCGCCCCTCCACCTGATAGGCGGGGCGCGGGGGCACCTGGAGCTGCACGGCACCCCGCTGTGCCCCACACCGCCGGGTGCCCCGCGCACCCGGCACCCCGTCACACCTCTGGCACCCGGTGGACAGGTGCGGACAGCAGTGGACAGTCCCCGCCGCCGTCCGCTCTGGAGAGTGGACACCGCCCGGCACGAGTCTGTGCGACATGAACGTTGCACACACGAAGACGGGCCGGGCGGCAGCCGGAGCCCCCCGTCCGGGAGCCGCCCTGGCGGCACTGGCCGCGGCCCAGTTCACCGTCATGCTCGCCACGTCGATCGTGAACGTGGCGCTCCCGCAGATCAGCTCCGGGGTCGGACTGTCGGACGGCGGCACCACCTGGGTGGTCAACGCCTACGGACTGGCCTTCGGGGCACTGCTCCTGGCGGGCGGCCGGGCGGCCGACCTCCTCGGCCGCCGCCGGGTCCTGGTCGCCGGACTGGCGCTGTTCGCGGTGGCCTCGCTGACCGCGGGGCTGGCCGGCTCAGCGAGCGTCCTGATCGCGGCCCGGGCCGTCCAGGGCCTCGGCGCCGCCGCCATCGCCCCGGCCGCGCTCGCCCTCGTGATGGACCTGTACCCGCCCGGCCCCGGGCGGGGCCGGGCGCTGGGGGTGTGGGGCGCGGTCTCCGGCGCCGGCGGAGCGGGCGGCGTACTCCTGGGCGGTGTCCTGACCCAGGCGTGGGGCTGGCCCTGGATCTTCCACTCCGTGGCCCTCGGAACGGCCCTGGTCCTGGCCGCCGTGGCAGCGTTCGTGCCCCGGCCGGCGGGACGGAAGGACGGCCGGTTCGACCTGCTGGGCACCGTCGTCGTCACCCTCGCCCTGACCTGCCTCGTCTGGGGCCTGACCGCAGCGCGCGGCGCCGGCTGGACGGACCTGCGGGTGCTGGGCGCCCTGGCCGGAGCCGCCGCACTGTTCGCCGCGTTCACCGTGATCGAGCTCCGCCGGCCGAACGCACTGATCCCGCCCCGGCTGTTCAGTACCGGCCGGGTCGCCGCGGGCAACCTGCTGATGGCACTGCTCGGCTCCGTGTGGATCGCACTGTTCTTCTTCCTGCCGCTCTACCAGCAACAGGTCCTCGGGATGCACCCCCTGGCCACCGGAGCGGGCCAACTCCCGCTCGCCCTGGCCAATATGCTCGGCGCGTCCGTGGCATCCCGGATCGCCCGGCGCATCGGCGCCACCGCGACGGTGACGGCGGCCCTGTTCACCGAGGCGGCCGGCCTGCTGTGGCTGTCCCGGATCGACGCGCACGGCAGCTACCTCGCCGATGTCCTCGGCCCGAGCATCCTGGTCGGCCTCGGCCTGAGTGTCGCGTTCGTCCAGCTCACCGCACTGGCCGTGGACGGCGTCCGCCCGCAGGACGCCGGGCTCGCCGGCGGCCTGGTCAACACCACGCGCCAGATCGGAGGGGCCATCGGTCTCGCCGCCCTGGCGACCCTGGCCGGTTCCGTCACCGCACACGCCGCTGCCGACCAGCCGCACCTGGAGGCGCTCACCGCCGGATACCGCGCCGCCTTCACCGTCTCGGCCGCGGTCCTGGCCCTCACCGCACTCCTCGCACTCTTCCTGGCCCGCTGCACCCGGCCGCGTCCCGACGCGGCGGAGCCGACGGTCCGGGCACACCCCCGACACCTCCCCGTCCCGAAAGGAAACACAGTCATGGTCACCATCGACGAGACCGCCCCTGTCACCGTCCGCCTGAGCACCGTCATCGACGCCCCGCTCGCCACGGTGTGGGACCTGCACACCGACATCGCGGCCTGGCCCACCTGGAACACGGACATCGACCGCGCCGAACTCGACGGCCCGCTGCTCCCCGGCAACTCCTTCAACTGGCTGACCCACGGCCTGGACATCACCTCCACCGTGCAGGAAGTGGTCCCCGGCGAACGGATCGTGTGGGGCGGAGACGTCGACGGCATCACCGGCATCCACGTGTGGACGTTCGAGCAGACCGACGGGCACGTCACCGTCCGCACCGAGGAGTCCTGGAGCGGGGAGCCGGTCGACGCCGCGGTGCACGAACTCGCCCAGGCCCTCCACGACTCCCTGGACAGCTGGCTCACCCACCTCAAGCACCGTGCCGAACAGGCTGCCTGACCACGCCTCCCTTCCGCTCCCTTCTTCCTCCACTCCGTTCCATCTCCTGAAAGAGGTCCCCGACATGACCGCCGACAAGCCCTACCTGACCGGCCACTACACCCCCGTCACCGACGAGACCACCGCCACCGACCTGACCGTCGAGGGCACCCTCCCCCCGGAGCTGACCGGCCGGCTGCTCCGCAACGGCCACAACCCGAAGCCCGGAGTGACCCCGACGCACTGGTTCAAGGGCAGCGGCATGGTCCACGGGATCCGGCTCCGTGAGGGCCGCGCCGAGTGGTACCGCAACCGCTGGGTGAAGACCCCCGCCCTCGAAGGTGCCCCCTACATGACCGACCGCGGTCCCGACCTGAGCGCCAGCACCGCCGGCACCCACGTCATCGAACACGGCGGCCGCCTCCTCGCCCTGTGCGAGTCCAACTTCCCCTTCGAACTCACCCCGGAACTGGAAACGGTCGGCGCCCACGACTTCGGCGGCAAGCTGCGCACGGCGATGACCGCGCACCCCAAGGAGGACCCGCGCACCGGCGAGCTCCACTTCTTCGGGTCCTCGCCCTTCCCGCCGTTCCTGACGTACTACGTCTCCGACGCCAAGGGCGAGATCATCCACAGCGCCGAGATCCCGGGGGCGACGGCCTCCCTGAAGCACGACTTCGCCATCACCCGCCGCCACGTGGTCTTCATCGAGGGGAACGTCACCTTCGACCCGACCGAGCACTCCGGCATCCCGTACGGCTGGAGCGACCAGCAGCTCTCCCGCATCGGGATCATGCCGCGCGGGGAGCACGGCGCGCAGAACATCCGCTGGTTCTCGATCGAGCCGGGCAACATGCTGCACGTCTCCAACGCCTACGAGGACGGCCAGGGCCGCATCGTCCTGGAAGGCCCCACCGTGGACCGCGAGGGGTTCCAGCTGTCCTGGAACTGGTGGATCGGCGCCCCGGGCCGCGGTACCGAGCCCAACGCCCGTTCGTACACCCGCCGCTGGGTGGTCGACATGGCCGCCGGTACGGTCGACGAGCAGATCATCGACGACCTCGCGGTGGAGTTCCCGACGCTCAACGAGGACTACCTCGGCGCCGAGAACCGATACCAGTACGCCATCTCCTTCCCGGACGAGAAGGGCTTCGGCGGCTACGGAGTGGTGAAGTACGACCGCACCACCGGCGCCCGCCGCATCCACCAGGTCGGCGACGCCCGCCTGCCCAGCGAGGCCGTGTTCGTCCCCGCGGCCGGGGCGACCAACGAGGACGACGGCTACCTGCTGACGGTGGTCTCCGACCTCAAGCAGGACGCCTCGCAGCTGCTGGTCCTCGACGCCTCCGGTCTCGACCGCATCGCCACCGTCCACCTGCCGCGGCGGGTGCCTGCCGGGATCCACGGTTCCTGGATCACCGACGACAGCCTGGCGGGCGCCGGGAACTGACCACCCCCGACACACCCCCCGGCGCTGCCGGCCACTCCCTTCAGGGCGGTG
Source organism: Streptomyces sp. NPDC059456 (assembly GCF_042750055.1). NCBI lineage: Bacteria > Bacillati > Actinomycetota > Actinomycetes > Kitasatosporales > Streptomycetaceae > Streptomyces > Streptomyces sp. NPDC059456. The sequence continues at coordinate 4,510 of NZ_JBHYVA010000374.1, read as the reverse complement.
GCCGGCAGCGCCGTTCAGCCCCGGGATCCGACCGGTGCCGGGGCCTCCAGGGCCACCGCGGCCTGGGCGGCCAGGGTGACCGCGACCAGCCGGGCCTCCAGCGGCGGCACCGGGGCGCCGGGGACGGGCGTCATCATGAAACGGCCCTCGTAGTGCCCGCCGGAGGTGGCGCGCAGCTCGATCTCGCCCTCCGGCCACCCCTGCCGGTCCAGGTCCCACACCCAGTCCGGCACCGTGACGGAACCGTCCTGCTCCAGTCGGGCCGGATGCCCGAGCAGGGAGCCGCGCTCGAAGCGGCAGGCCCGGAGTCCGAGCAGCTCGACCAGCTGCCGTCGTACGTGTGCGGCCACGTCGTCCGGTGAGGTGCTGAAACGCGCGAAACGAGCCGTCTCGTGCAGCCGCTCCAGGTGGCCGGCGTCCGCGAGGGCGACGCCGCCCAGCAGCCGGGCCCGCGCCGCGAGCTGCGAGACGGCCAGTCCCACGACGAGCAGGAGCAGGGCCGTCTCGATGTCGGCGCGCTGCTCGATGTGGAAGGTCTCGTACGGAACGGTGTGGAAGAAGTCGAACCACGCGGCCGCCGAGAGCGCGGCGAGCGCGCCGGCGTACCGGTTTCCCAGCGCGGATACGGCCACCACGGCCACCACGAGGACCAGTGCGACATTGGTGTGCGATACGTCGGCGCGCACGGGCGCGAGGGCCAGCGCGACGACGAACGGTGCGAACAGCGCTGCGACGGCCGCAACGGCGTCACGAAGCGGGATCCTCATGATCCACCTCGCAGTGGTTCGGAGTTCTCGGGAGGAACAGGGCGACGACGCGGTCATGTGCACGCCCCCTGTGCCCGCCCCTCGACCCCTCCAGTATTCCGTCGTCGCCCCGGCCCGAACCAGTCCTTGACGGCTCCCTGACGGTTCCGGACCCGATCCTGACGTCCACCGCGGGGCGGCGCGTGCCCTCGGCGTCAGGGCGGCATCAAGAGTTCCGCCGCACCCGTATGGAGCCCGTCAAGGAGGCTCAACACCCGGCTGAGCCCGCGGTTTGCTCTACATCGGCCGTTGTGGCCGAAATCCATTTCATCACTTCATCAGGAGCTCACGATGGCCGATCTGGCCTTCGTCGTCACCACGGTCGCGGTGTTCGCGCTGGTGGCTCTCATCGCCCGAGGGGTGGCCAAGCTGTGACCGTCGAAAACATCGTCGGCCTCGTCGTGGCCGTCTCCCTGCTGGGATACCTCGTCCTCGCCCTCGTGTACCCGGAGAGGTTCTAGCCACCGATGAGTCCCGTTCTCGCTGGTGTGCTCCAGCTCCTCGCCCTGATGGCCGCGCTCGCGCTGGCCTACCGGCCCCTGGGCGACCACATGGCCCGCGTCTACTCCTCCGAGAAGCACTACCGCCCGGAGAAGTGGATCTACAAGGCCATCGGCGCCGACCCGACCGCCGAGATGCGCTGGCCCGCCTACCTGCGCGGTGTCCTGGCCTTCTCCGCGGTCGGCGTCCTGTTCCTCTACGCCCTCCAGCGCGCCCAGGGCGTCCTGCCGGGCTCGCTCGGCTTCTCCGCGATCGACCCCGACCAGGCCTTCAACACCGCAGCCTCGTTCGTCGCCAACACCAACTGGCAGTCGTACGCGGGTGAGCAGGCCATGGGCCACGTCGTGCAGACCGGCGGCCTGGCGGTGCAGAACTTCGTCTCCGCCGCCGTCGGCATGGCCGTCGCCGTCGCCCTCGTACGGGGTTTCGCCCGCTCGCGCACCGGTGAGCTGGGCAACTTCTGGTCCGACCTGGTCCGCGGCACCGTCCGGATCCTGCTGCCGATCTCGGTGATCGGCGCGATCGTGCTGGTGGCGTGCGGTGCGATCCAGAACTTCGCCGGGATCCACGCGGTCGGCCAGTTCCTGGGCGGCACCCGGCAGTGGAACGGAGGCGCGGTCGCCTCGCAGGAGGTCATCAAGGAACTCGGCACGAACGGCGGCGGCTACTTCAACGCCAACTCGGCGCACCCGTTCGAGAACCCCACCCCGTTCTCGAACCTCTTCGAGGTCTTCCTGATCCTGGTCATCCCGTTCGCGCTGACGCGTACGTTCGGCCGGATGGTCGGCAGCCTGCGGCAGGGCTACGCGATCCTGGCGACGATGGCGACGATCTGGCTCGCCTTCACCGCCCTGATGATGTGGACCGAGTACGCCCACCACGGACCCGCCTTCGACATCGCGGGCGGGGCGATGGAGGGCAAGGAGACCCGCTTCGGGATCGGCGCCTCCGCGATCTTCTCGGTGGCCACCACGCTCACCTCGACGGGTGCGGTCAACTCCTTCCACTCCTCCTTCACCGGGCTGGGCGGCGGCATCCAGCTGCTGGGCATGCAGCTCGGCGAGATCGCCCCCGGCGGTGTGGGCTCCGGCCTCTACGGCATGCTGATCATGGCGATCATCGCGGTGTTCATCGCCGGCCTGATGGTCGGGCGGACGCCGGAGTACCTGGGCAAGAAGATCGGCACCCGCGAGATCAAGCTCGCCGCCTGCTACATCCTCATCACCCCGGCCCTGGTGCTCTGCTTCACCGCCGCCGCGATGGCCCTGCCCACCCCGCCCCACTCCATGCTCAACTCCGGCGCACACGGCTTCTCCGAAGTCCTCTACGCCTACACCTCCGGCGCCAACAACAACGGCTCCGCCTTCGCCGGCCTGAACGCCGACACCCAGTGGTTCAACTCCACGATCGGCATCGCCATGCTGCTGGGCCGCTTCCTGCCCATGGTCTTCGTCCTCGCCCTGGCCGGCTCGCTCGCCGAACAGAAGCCCGTGCCGGAGACGGCGGGCACGCTGCGCACCGACAAGCCGCTCTACGCGGGCCTGCTCGTCGGCACGATCGTCATCATCACCGGTCTGACCTACTTCCCCGCCCTCGCGCTGGGTCCGCTCGCTGAAGGGCTCGCATCATGAGCACCATCACCCCCACCCGTGCCCCGCACGAGGACATCCCCACGGCCCACCAGCCCGCCGGCCGTGTCGGCGGCGGACTGTTCGACCCCAAGGCCCTGCTGAAGTCCTTCCCCGACGCGGTGCGCAAGCTCGACCCGCGTGTCATGATCAAGTCGCCGGTCATGTTCGTCGTCCTCGTCGGGTCGGTGGTCACCACCGTTCTCGCGGTCAAGGACCCGACGGACTGGTTCGGCTGGGCGATCACGGCCTGGCTGTGGCTGACCACCATCTTCGCCAACCTCGCCGAAGCCGTCGCCGAGGGCCGCGGCAAAGCCCAGGCCGACACCCTGCGCAAGGCCAAGACGGACACCGTCGCCCGCCGCCTGACCGATTCCGGCGAGGAACGGGTCCCGGGCACCGGGCTGCGCATCGGCGATCTGGTCGTCTGCGAGGCCGGCGACATCATCCCGGGCGACGGTGACGTCGTCGAGGGCGTCGCGTCGGTGGACGAGTCGGCCATCACGGGTGAGTCCGCTCCCGTCATCCGGGAGTCGGGCGGCGACCGCTCGGCGGTCACGGGCGGAACGAAGGTCCTCTCGGACCGGATCGTCGTCAAGATCACGACGAAGCCCGGTGAGACCTTCATCGACCGCATGATCGCCCTGGTCGAGGGCGCGGCCCGGCAGAAGACGCCCAACGAGATCGCCCTCAACATCCTGCTCGCCTCGCTGACGATCGTCTTCCTGCTGGCCGTGGTCACCCTCCAGCCGTTCGCGATCTACGCCGACGCCAAGCAGTCCATGATCGTGCTGACCGCCCTGCTGGTCTGCCTGATCCCGACCACCATCGGCGCGCTGCTCTCGGCGATCGGCATCGCCGGCATGGACCGCTTGGTCCAGCGCAACGTCCTGGCCATGTCGGGGCGTGCGGTCGAGGCCGCCGGAGACGTGTCGACGCTGCTGCTCGACAAGACCGGCACCATCACGCTCGGCAACCGCCAGGCCGCCGAGTTCGTGCCCGTCAAGGGCACCACGGAAGCCGAGCTGGCGGACGCCGCCCAGCTGTCGTCGCTGGCGGACGAGACGCCCGAGGGCCGTTCCATCGTCGTCCTGGCGAAGGAGAAGTACGGGCTGCGCGAGCGCCACCAGGGCGAGCTGTCGCAGGCCGAGTGGATCGCCTTCACCGCCCAGACCCGCATGTCCGGTGTCGACGTCGACGGCAAGAAGACCCGCAAGGGCGCCGCCGGCTCCGTCATCACCTGGGTCAAGGAACAGGGCGGCCGGGTGGCCGAGGACGCCGACCTCCTGGCCAACAAGATCTCCGAGGACGGTGGCACCCCGCTGCTCGTCGCCGTCCAGGACGACGAGGGCGCCCGTGTCCTGGGTGTCATCCACCTCAAGGACGTGGTCAAGGAGGGCATGCGCGAGCGGTTCGACGAGCTGCGCCGCATGGGCATCAAGACCGTGATGATCACGGGCGACAACCCGCTCACCGCAAAGGCGATCGCCGAGGAGGCGGGTGTCGACGATTTCCTCGCCGAGGCCACGCCCGAGGACAAGATGGCCCTCATCAAGCGGGAGCAGGCCGGCGGCA
>NZ_JBHYVA010000373.1:0-8135 GCF_042750055.1 Streptomyces sp. NPDC059456 | reverse complement strand
GGGCACGGCGGGCCGGAGCGGAGGTATGCGCCGGGCCGGGCGCAGCGGCCGGCCCCGGGTGGTACGCCTATCCGGCCGCCGGCCTGCCGGGCTGGTCGTGCGTGGAGCAGTGGATGCCGCCACCGCCGGAGGCGATGGTGTCGATCTTCACGGGCACGATGTCGCGCCGGGGGAAGTGCTCCTGGAGGATGCCCTTCGCCCGGTCGTCGGCCTTGGCGTCCCCGAAGCGGGGCATGAAGACGGCTCCGTTGGCGACGTAGAAGTTCGCGTAGGTGGACACGAACGCGTCCCCGCGGCCGGTGATCCTGTCGAGGTCGGGCTGGGGGAGGTCGATGACCTCCAGCCGCTTGCCCTGCGCGTCGGTCGCGTCCTTGAACACCGTCCGCGCCTGGTCGGCCGCGCGCGACCACACGTCGGGCGGGGTGCCGGGGAACGCCTGGTCCAGGAGGACGACGCCCGGCGCGGTGAACCGGACGAGGCTGTCGACGTGCGCGTCGGTGATGTCCTGGCCGCGGACGCCGGCGAGCCAGATCACCTTCTTGACGCCGAGGGTGCTCTTGAGCTCGGCCTCGATCCGGTCCCGGCTCTTGCCGGGGTTGCGGTTCTTGTTGACCACCGAGCTCTCGGTGACCAGCAGGGTGCCCTGGCCGTCGTTCTCGAAGGAGCCGCCTTCGGCGACCAGCGGGGCCTGCTCGCGCGCGATCCCGTACTTGGCGAGGAGCACCCGGCCGACCTGGGCGTCGTTGCGGTGCTCCTGCTTGTTGCCCCAGCCGCTGAAGTTGAAGTCGATGCCGAGCAGCCTGCCGGGTTCCTCGACGAACACCGGCACGGTGTCCCGCGCCCAGAGGTCGTCCACCGGTACCGCGATCACCTCGACGTCCGAGCCGCACGCCTGCTGCGCCGCCGCCTGCTGGTCGGGCCGGGCGAGCATCACGACGGGTTCGTACGCGGCCACGGCGCGGGCCACGCGCGCGATGTCCTCCCGGACCGCGGGCAGCTGCTCGTACCAGACCCGGTCCAGGGCGGGCCAGGACATGAACGTCCGCGCGTGGCTCTCCCATTCGGCGGGGAACCTGCGCCCCGCGGCCGGGGTGGATCCCGTCCCGGGGGTGGTCGGGGCATCGGCCCCGGGGTCGCCGGAATCGGCCGGGGCGCAGGCGGCGGCTCCGAGCGCGAGCGCGCCGCCGATGCCGGCGAAGGCGCGCAGGGCGGTACGACGGGACACGGGAGAAGGGGAGGTCATGATTCCACTGTGACACTGACTGAATATTCAGTCAATCCGACGCGCGGGTCATCCGCGGCGGTAGTAGTCCACCGAGACCGTCACCGGGCCGTCGCCGGGGTCCGCCGTGAGCACGGTCACGACCCCCACGTCCCGGCCGTCGCCGGCCCGTACGCAGAAGGCCCGGCCGGCGCGCAGCGTGGTGAAGGGCAGCTCCGTCACCGGCCGGCTCTCGATGCCCCCGAGACAGTCGGCGAGCCCCTTTCGACCGGGCTGCAGGACGTACGCGTCACTGCTCTCGGGCACGTGGAACCCGGCGGCGTCGCGGCCGACGTACCAGGCGACGGTCTCCTGCGGCACGACCCGGCCCGCCTTGACGTCGAACTCGTAGCTCTCGTCCGGGGAGGTGAGTTCGGTGCCGGTGCGGACCACGGCGTACCCGGCCCCGGCGGTGGGCGTGGTGGGCGCGGCAGTGGCGGCGGGCGTCGGTGCGGGTGCCCCGGCGACGGCTCCGGCCGGACCGGCGGCCTCCTCGTCCTCCCCGCCGTCGAAGCCGGGGTCGAGCAGGGCGTAGGCCCCGGCGGCGCCCAGCAGCAGGGCGGCGCCCGCCACCACCGCCGTACGGCCGCGGCCGCGCCGGGACGCCGCCACACGTCCCCGGCCGCGGCCGCGCGGCGGCCGGTCCTGCGCCGCCGGGGGCTGCGGGGCCTCGGCCGGAGCCCGCCCGGGGGCCGGAGGCACGTTCGGGGCGGCCTCGGTCCGCGCCGCACCGAAGGCGGTGGCGCCGAGGGCGGTGGCGTCGCCGGCGGCCGCGGCGGCCGGAGCGCCACCGGGCGGCACCGGCAGGTCGGCACGGCGGCGGAGCTCGGTGGTGACCGGGTGCGGCAGCCAGTCGCCGGTGAAGCGCAGCTCCCCGCCGACCGCGGGGTGGCTGCGTACGGCCTCGATCACCTGGGCGGTGCTCGGCCGGTGCGCCGGGTCCTTGGCCAGGCAGTGCCACAGCAGGGGCTGCAGGCCGGCCGGGACCGCACCCAGGTCCGCCTCCTCGTGCACCACCCGGTACAGCGCGGTGGGCTCGGGGCCCGTACCGAAGGGCGGCACGCCCCCGGCCACGTAGGCGGCGAGCGCACCCAGGGCGAAGACGTCGGTGGCCGGGCCCGCCGGGCGGCCCAGCGCCTGTTCGGGGGCCATGAAGGCGGGCGTGCCCACGCGCAGCCCGGTGCCGGTCAGCGCACCGGCGTCCGCGGCCCGCGCGATGCCGAAGTCGATGACGCGCGGCCCGTCGGGGGCGATCAGGACGTTGGCGGGCTTCAGGTCGCGGTGGACCACGCCCGCCCGGTGGATCTCCTGGAGGGCCTCGGCGATGCCGGCGACGAGGAGGAGCACGGTGCGCACGGGCAGCGGGCCGTACGCGTGCACCGCCTGCTGGAGCGAGGGGCCGGGGACATAGGCGGTGGCCAGCCACGGCGTGGGATCGCCGGCCCCCGAGTCGACGACCTGGGCGGTGTACAGCCCGTGGATGCGCTGCGCGCTGGCGACCTCCTGCGCGAATCTGCGGCGGAACTCGGGATCGCCGGCGAGCTCGGGCCGGACCACCTTCAGCGCCACCGGGCGGCCGCCGGGGGTGTGGGCGAGGTAGACCCGGCCCATCCCTCCGGCGCCGAGCCGTGCCACGACGCGGTAGCCGCCCACCTCGAGCGGATCGTCGGCGGCGGGGGGCGTGCGGTGGGGGTGCGGGGCGGCACCCGGGTGTCGTGTCGTCATGGCTCTCCCGGCGACGAGGGCGGATCGGCGGCTGTGCGGTCGCCCGAACGGCCTCGGATCCTATCCGACTGTAATTTCAGTCAGGAGGACGGTCGTATGCGTCCCGGGCGCCCCGGTAGGGTGTCGCCTTGTGGCGGACCGTCGAACAGCAATCATGGAAGGGGCCGCGCGGGTCATCGCCCGTCGCGGCGTGCGCGGCCTGCGCGTGGAGGAACTCGCCGCGGAGGCGGGCGTGTCCACGGCGTTGATCTATTACCACTTCAAGGACCGCGCCGGGATCCTGCGCGCGACCCTGGAGTTCATCAACGACCGCGCGGGACGGTACACCACGGAGCGGGGGCCCGACGCTCCCCCGCTCGACGCCCGGGGCGAGCTGGAGGAGACCCTCCTGCTCGAATTCCAGGACGACCCGGCGGTGCGGGAGAACAGCACGGCCTGGGGCGAGCTGCGGGCGACCGCGGTCTTCGACGCCGACCTGCGGGAGGACCTGGCCCGCGCGACGCTCGTCTGGGTGCAGGAAGTGGGCGAGCTGCTGGGCCGCGTCCGGCCGATGGCGGGGGCCGCGGCGCTCGCCGGCGCCGCCGAGCGCCTGACGGCCCTGGTCGAGGGGCTGAGCTCGCGCTGGCTGAGCGGCAGCCTGCCGCTGGCGCACGCACGCGAACTGACGACCACGGCCATCGCGGCCGAGCTCCGGCATCTGGCACAGCCGGACCGGTGACCGCCCCGGCCTGACTTCCCCCGGCCCCTCCCCCGGCCCCTCCTGCGGGAGGGGCTTCTGTTCACCTCACGTCTTGACTGAATTTTCAGTCAGAGACAGAGTCGGGCCATGAGCACCTCCCACGAAGACAACCGCTCCCTCCTAGGCCGCCTGTTCGGCTCCCCCCAGCCCTCCCGCCGGCGCGTCCTCGGCGCCGCGGGGCTCGGAGCCGCGGGCGTGGCGCTCGGATCCGTCGTGGCCGCCCCGCAGCGGGCGAGTGCCGCCCTGCCGGGCCGCTGGGTGGACCGGGACGACGTTCCGCATGCGCGCACGTGGATGTCCTGGCCGTCCCGCACCTCCGTCTGGGGCGGCCGACGCCTCGCCGGAGTGCAGGAGGACATCGCCCTGATCGCCCGGACCGTCGCACGCTACGAGCCGGTGGTCCTGTGCGCGCCGGACTCCTCCACCGCCGCCGCGGCCCGGTCCCTGTGCGGGCCGGGGGTCACGGTGCTCGACTCAATCCCCACGGACGACCTCTGGATGCGGGACATCGCGCCGGTCTTCCGCCGTGACGGCCGCGGTGGCCTCGATGCCCTGGGCCTCAACTTCAACGGGTGGGGCGGCAAGCAGACCCATGCGTACGACGCCGACGTCGCCCGGCTCGTCGCGGACGACCTCCGGCTGCCCTTCGTCCGGACGGACTTCACGGGCGAGGGCGGGGCGGTCGAGACCGACGGCGACGGCACCGTGATGGCCACGGAGAGCAGCCTGGTCAACAAGAACCGCAACCCGGGCATGAGCAGGGCCGAGATCGAGGACGCCGTCCTGCACGCGTACGGCGCGGACAAGATGATCTGGGTTCCCGGCATCAAGGGCAAGGACATCACGGACGACCACATCGACGTGACCTCGCGCTTCGTGCGCCCGGGCGTGGTGATGGTGCAGGTCCCGCCCGCGGACCGCGACGACGTCTGGGCCCGTGACGCCCGCGAGCAGTTGTCGGTCCTCTCCCGGGCCACGGACGCCCGGGGGCGGCGGCTGAGCGTGATCCGGGTGGAGGGTCCCGACACGGTCCGGTCGAAGGACTCCCAGTTCGTCGACTCCTACCTCAACTTCCACGTGGTCAACGGGGCGGTCATCAGCGCCCAGTTCGGGGATTCGGTGAAGGACGCGGCCGCCCGGCGCGCCCTGGCGGAGGCCTTTCCCGGGCGGGCGGTCGTGCAGATCGACGTCGACCGGCTGATGGCGGGCGGCGGCGGGATCCACTGCTCCACGATGCACGAGCCGCTCCCGTAGGACCCGGCTCCGGTCCGCCGTATCCCCGAGCCCTTCCAGACGAGGCAGTATGCGACTGACACCGACCGAGCGGGACCGGCTGCGTCAACATCGGCTTCCTGGAGCGCGGTTCGTCCTCCGACCCCGCTCCGCTCGTGGAGGCGCCGGCCGAGGGCGGCGCGTCCGGCTTCAAGGTCCACGAGGACATGGGCGCGCACACCCGCGCCTTGGACACCGCCCTGCGCGTCGCGGAGGAGCACGAGGCCCAAGTGGCCCTGCACGCGGACGGGTTGAAGGAGTGCCTGTCCGTCGAGGACACCCTGCGCGTCCTGGACGGCCGCACCATCCACGCCTTCCACATCGAGGGCTGCGGCGGCGGACACGTCCCCAACGTGCTCAAGATGGCCGGCGTGCCCGACGTCATCGGCTCCTCCACCAACCCCACCCTGCCCTTCGGCCGGGACGATGGGCGCCGGGGACGTCCTGCACGACCTCGGGGTCATCGGGATCACCTCCTCCGACGCCCAGGGCATGGGCCGCGCCGGCGAGACGGTGCGCCGCACGTTCGCGATGGCCGGGAAGATGAAGGCCGGGCTCGGCCCCCTCGACGGTGCGGGCTCGCACGGGACGGAGGCGGGCGGTGACGACAACGAGCGCGTCCTGCGCTACATGGCCAAACTGACCATCAGCCCGGCCATCGTCCACGGGTTCGCGCACGAGGTCGGTCGACCGAGGTCGGCAAGCTCGCGGACATCGTGTTGTGGTGGCCGCAGTACTTCGGCGCGAAACCGCAGCCGGTCCTCAAGGCCGGCTTCCCCGCGTACGGGGTCACCGGCGATCCGAACGCCTCCACCGACCGGGGCGAACCGCTGGTCCTCGGACCGCAGTTCGGCTCGTACGGGGCCACCGCCGCCGACATCTCCGTCGCCTTCGTCGCGGAGGCCGTCGTCAGCGTCGGCGACCGGATGCCGACGCGCCGGCGCCGCGTGGCGGTCCGCGGGACGCGGGGCGTCGGGCCGGGGAACATGCTGCGCAATGCCCGGACCGGCGCGGTCGACGTGCACCCCGGCACGGGCCTGGTTTCGCTGGACGGCGAGCCCCTCGTCTCCGCGCGCGCCGACGAGGTCTCGCTCGGCCGCCTCTGCTTCCTCTAGGCCCGGTCCAGTTCCACCGCGACGGCTTCCAGGAGAAGCCGGCGTGCGTGGTCCAGCGGCAGCGAGCCGCTGAGCCAGCGGACGCTGAGGCCTTCGAGGAGGGCCGTCAGCCGCTCGGCCGCGGCCGCGTGTGCCGGGGCCGTGCCCAGGGGCCGGGCGTGCGCGAGGAGGTCGGCGATCTCGTGCACCCAGGTGTGCGTGGCCTTGGCCAGGTCCTCCCGCAGATCGGCGTCGAACACGGCGCTCGCCCTGAGCTCGCCCCACGCGGTGCTGTTCTCCCGCACCTCCGGGGTGTCCTGGAGTTCGAGGAGCAGCACCTGCTCCAGCTCGGCCCGCGGGTCGACGGCGTCCCGTCCCGGCTCGCGCTCAGCGGTGTAGCGGTCGGCGCGGTCGCTGATGAACTCCAGGGTCCGGCGGAGGATGCCCGCGCGATCGGTGAAGTGGTAGTAGATCAGCGAGGTGGACACGCCCGCCTCGGTGGCGAGTTCTCCCACGCGCAGTCCGCGCACGCCACGACGCGCGATCACTCGCGTGGCGGCCCTGAGTATTTCCGTTCGACGGTCTGACACGAGCAGTCACTCTACCCGCCGAGCCCGTCACCAGGGCCATTTCCTGATCAAACAATCAGGTGCACCGCTGGCTCAGCGAGACCGCCATAGCCACTGGTCAAAGACGTGACTCCGCGGCCCGCCGGGTCGATGCAGTACCTGCGACGCCCCTCGCAAGGCGCTCGCCTGGCCGATTCAGCAACCACTTAGCCAGAACCATTGACTGAATTTTCAGTACGGAGGAGGATGCGGGGCACACGCCCCCCCTCCCCACCGCCTTCACACACAGGAGTGACCATGACGGATTTGCGGATGCCGGCCGAGTGGACCGAGCACGAGGGCTGCCTGATGGCGTGGCCGACGCGGCAGGAACTGTGGGGTGAGGTCTTCGACGAGGTGAAGTCGGAGTACGCGCAGGTCGCCCAGGCGGTCGCGCAGTTCGAGCCGGTGACCATGGTGGCGCTGCCGGGGGCCGGGGCCGAGGCCCGCGAGCGGTGCGGCGAGGACGTCACCGTCCTCGAACTGCCCCTGGACGACTCCTGGTTCCGCGACTCCGGGCCGCTCATCGTGCTCGGGCCCGACGGGCGGCGCGCGGGGGTCGACTTCCGGTTCAACGCCTGGGGCGGCAAGCACCACCCGTACGACACCGACGACAAGGTGGCGGCGGCGCTGCTGGAGCACCTCGGCGTGGAGCGCGTCGCCTCCCCGATGGTCCTCGAAGGCGGCGCGATCACCGTCGACGGCGAGGGCACCCTGATCACCACCGAACAGTGCCTGCTCAACCCCAACCGCAACCCCGGGATGAGCAGGGAGGAGATCGAGGCGGAGCTGATCGCCCGGCTCGGGGTCACCAAGGTGATCTGGCTCCCGTACGGCGGTCTGCTGGACACCGAGACCGACGGGCACGTGGACGGGGTCTGCGCGTTCGTCGCCCCGGGCAAGGTGATCGTGCAGCTCCCGGGCGATCCGGAGCACCCCGACCACGAGCGGATGCGCGTGAACCGCGCCGTGCTGGAGGCGGCCACCGACGCCGCGGGGCGCCGTCTGGAGATCGTCGACCTGCCGCAGAGCGCGTTCGTCGAGGTGGCCGGCCGGGAGACCGAGGTCGGCTACCTGAACTTCTACATCGCCAACGGCGGGGTCGTCGTCCCCGTCGCCGGCCTCCCCGGGGACGAGGAGGCGCTCGCCGTCATCGCGTCCGCACTGCCGGGCCGCAAGGTCGTCGGCGTCCGCTCACGCGTGATCGCGTACGGGGGCGGCGGCGTCCACTGCATCACCCAGCAGGTGCCGAGCCCGGCGCCCGGCGCCACCTCCCGCTGAGCATGGAAGAGAGAGCACCGATGCCGAGATCCCCCCACCGGACCGGGCGCCGCCGCACCCTCCCGGCCGTCGCGGGGAACGCCGCGGGCGGGATGGGGTCCGCCAGCACCCGGCCCCCCCCGACCAGATCGGCCCCCCGGGGCGCCCCGGGGAAA
>NZ_JBHYVA010000372.1:0-8138 GCF_042750055.1 Streptomyces sp. NPDC059456 | reverse complement strand
GGGCGCGAGATAGCGCTCTCTCCCCTAAATGGGCCCCCGCCGGGGACAGTAAGTGTTTGTAAAGTTGCGTGTGGGGGGGGGCCCCGTTTCAACGCCGCTGCCCCCGCAGAAATGAACCTGCGGGGGCAGCAGCGTGAAGCGGAGGAGGAGGGAGCGCTACTTGGTGATCCGGGGGCTGCCGGCGGCCGGCGCCGGGATCGGGCTGGTGGCCAGGGACTGCGGGGAGGACGGGTTGGCGAGCGCCGACGGCGGGGCCACGGCGGCCGACGGGTCGGCCGGGGCCTCGTCCTCGTCGCCGTCGACGGCCGGCTGACCGCCGATGATCCGGATGCCGGCCTCGTCGAAGGCCTCCTTGATCCGCCAGCGCAGCTCGCGCTCGACGGCGAACTGCTGGCCGGGCATCGTCCGCGCCGACACCTTCACCGTCATCGAGGCCAGCAGCACCTCGTCCAGGCCCAGCACCTCCACCGGGCCCCACAGGCGCTCGTCCCACGGGGACTCCTTCGCCATGTTCTCCGCGACGTGCTTGACCACCTCGCGGATCCGGGTCAGGCTCTCCGACGGCTTGACCTGGACGGCCACGCCCGCGGTCGCCCAGCCCTGGCTGAGGTTGCCGATGCGCTTGATCTCGCCGTTGCGGACGTACCAGATCTCGCCGTTGTCACCGCGCAGCTTGGTGACGCGCAGGCCGACCTCGACGACCTCGCCGGAGGCCACCCCCGCGTCGATCTTGTCACCGACGCCGTACTGGTCCTCGAGGATCATGAACACGCCGGACAGGAAGTCCGTCACCAGGTTCCGTGCACCGAAACCGATCGCCACACCGGCCACACCGGCGCTCGCGAGCAGCGGGCCCAGGTTGATGCCCAGGGCGCCGAGCACCATCAGTCCGGCCGTGCCCAGGATCAGGAACGAAGCCACCGAGCGCAGGACCGAACCGATCGCCTCGGAGCGCTGCCGGCGGCGTTCCGCATTGACCAGCAGCCCGCCGAGCGCCATGCCCTCGACGGCCTCGGCGCCCCGGTTCATCCTCGTTATCAGCTTGGTCAGCGACTTGCGGACCAGAGAGCGGAACGCGGCCGCTATCACCAGGATCAGCAGGATCTTCAGGCCCAGGTACAGCCATCCGGCCCAGTTCTCCTCGATGAAACTGGCGGCGTTCGTGACGCTCTCGTGGGCCTCCTTGACCGAAGCGGCCGGGTCCGGGGTGTCGGCTGCCAGGGGCAGCAGGGCGGCATGCCAGGGCACGACGGGAACCTCCAGGTGTAGCGGTCTGCCCTCAAAGAGGGGTGTGCGGGGCAGGCCATCCACACTAACGGGGCATTCCAGTGACCCCGTTGTCGTGTTCGAGGGAGAGACCAGGCTCACCTGGGGATGAACCGGGTGTGGTTGAAAACACCTCCGACCCGTTACGGGCGCGTGGTGGCGCTTCGACCAGCCGTAAGGAGAGACTGGAGAGCAGATCGTCCCGGCGCGAGCCACGCGCCGCCGACGTACAAGGAGGCAGTCCGTGCCGCACGTCCTGGTCCTCAATGCGTCGTACGAGCCGCTCGGCGTCGTACCGCTCCGCCGCGCGCTCGTCCTCGTCCTGGAGAACAAAGCCGTCTCCCTGGAAGAATCCGGCGCCTTCCTGCACAGCGCGACGAGAGTCGTCCCCGCGCCCAGCGTGGTCCGGCTCAAGCGCTTCGTACGGGTCCCCTACCGGGGGCCCGTTCCGCTCACCCGCCGCGCACTGTTCGCCCGTGACGGCGGCCGCTGCATGTACTGCGGCGGGGTCGCGACGAGCGTCGACCACGTGATCCCGCGCAGCCGCGGCGGGCAGCACGTCTGGGACAACGTGGTCGCCGCATGCCGGCGGTGCAACCACGTCAAAGCGGACCGGCACCTGCTGGAGCTGGGCTGGCGGCTGCGGCACCAGCCGGCCCCGCCGTCCGGTCTGGCCTGGCGGATCATCGGGACGGGGCACCGGGACCCGCGCTGGATGCCCTACCTCCAGCCCTACGGCGCGGAGGACGCGCTGGACCGCATCGGAGCGGCTGCCGCCTCCTGACCGCCCGGGCCCGCGGAGCCGAAGGCCCGGCCCCCCAGACCCGAGGCCTCCGGAGCCGAGGCCTGCGGACCTGAGACCTCCGGACCTGAGGCCTCCGGACCTGAGATCCGCGGGTTCCGGGGCGTCCGCGGGTTCCGGACCGGGTGCCGGGGCGGTCGTCCGGGTGCCGTCACCGCGCCGGTCACGGGCTGCCGGCTACGGGACGGCGGCTACGGGACGGCGGCGTAGGCCTCCGCCGAGAAGAGGCTGCAGCCGAACCGGGTGGCGCGCTCGTCACAGGTGACGCGGACGAACCGGGCCGGCGCCGACGCGTCCAGGCGGACCGTCTCCAGGCCTCCCCGGGATCCCGCGACCGCACCCGCCGGCCGCCAGGTCGCGCCGTCCACCGAGGTCTCCACCCGGTACGCCGACGGGTAAGCGTCCTGCCAGTGCAGCACCAGCTTGCCGATCCGGGCCGCCGCCGGGAGCTCGGCCTGCCACCACGCGCCGTTCACCGGCGGGGACGACCAGCGCGTCGTCGCGTTGCCGTCCACCGCCGCCGAGGCCGGGAACGCCGGGGTCTCGTTCCCCGACGAGGAGGCCCGCGCCGAGCGGAACAGGTCCGGCCCGCCCGTCCGCGGGACCGCCCGGACGGTCAGCGTCCGGGTCTGCCCCGCGAAGGTGACCGACACCGGGTAGCTGCCCGCCGGGGTGCCCGCCGGGACCGTCACCGACACCGGGACCGTGACCCGCGTACCCCGCGGAGCCGTCGCCTCCGCCGGGAGCTTCACCTCGATCCCCGGCGGCGCCGCGGCCGCCAGCGGTCCGTGGACCCCGCCCGGGCGCAGCGCCGTCAGCTGGGCCGGCACCACCTGCGCGGCCCCGCCGATCTCCACGTCCAGCGCCTGCGCCAGCTCGAACCCGGCCTCCGGCCCGTCCGCCAGCCACGGCACCACCTGGTGCACGACCGGGGCCGGCAGCCCCGCCCACGACAGCCGCACCGCGTCCGCGCGCACGCCGCCGACGTCCGCCTGGGTCCAGCCCGACGCCGCCGCGTCCGCGACCTTGCGCCAGCCCTCGCCGGGGACGTGCACTTCCACCGCCGCGCCCCGGCTCCCGGGCGCAAACGGGTCCGTCATCACGGTCACCGCCGACACCGGCCGCACCGAGTCGAGCGTGACCGTGAACGCGTCGGACTCCCGGGACACCGTGCCCGTCTGGCGGGCCGCTCCCGTCCACGCGTCCGCCTCCGCCGCCGCCTGTGCCAGGAAGGGGTCCAGTACGGCCTTGTCGATCCGGGCGGCGCCCGGGTCCGCCAGCGCCTTGCGCGCCGCCGCCAGCTCCTGCGAGGCCTTCCACGCCGCCGTCCCGTCCCCGCGGGACTGGGCCCGCAGCAGGTCCACCGCCAGCTCGCCCGCCGTTCCGTACGCCGACAGCCGCTCCAGCCACGGCCCCGCCTCGGCCGACAGCCCGGGCAGCCGCGCGGGCGCCTCCCGCAGGGCCGTGAACGCCGCCCGCAGCCGGTCCCCGGCCGCCTGGTCGCCCGAGGCGCGGCTGCGCCAGAACTCGTCCACCAGCGGGCGCAGGTACGCCGACTCCTGCTGGCCGAGCCCCGAGGAGGCCGAGTTCCCCGCCAGTGCGGCCAGCGAGCGGCGGGCCGCCTGGTCCGGCCCGGCCAGGTCGGAGACCGCCGCCGCCCAGGACTCGCCCGGCCGGTAGCCGTTCGGGTTCCACGCGAAGTCCGCCGCCGTGAACAGCGGGATCCGCGACAGGGAGGCCTGCGGCATCGCATTGGCCAGCAGGGCCGCCGAGCCGCTCGCCACCGCCGGCTCCCGGCCCGTGTACGGGCCGAGGAAGACCCGGCCCGGGTCCCAGTCGTTGACCGGGTAGTTGTCCATGGTCACGAGGGGGTGCTGGCCGAAGGCGCCGCGCGCGCCCGCCAGTTCCGTGCCGGTGATGGTGCGCGGCACCACGCCCACGCCCGTCCAGGCCACCTCCACCCGCTCGTCGAGGCGGCTCGCCAGGGCGGTCCGGTACGTGGTCGCGCCCTTCTGGTGGTACTCCGTCGGCATCAGCGACAGCGGTGCCGCGCCCGGATGCCGTGCGGCGAGGTGCGCCGCCAGTTCGCCCGCGACCTCCGCGTGCGCCTTCGCGGCCGCCGCCGGGCCCGTCCCGTACCGCACCCGGTCGGCCCGGCAGCCCCATTCGGTGTAGCTCACGTCCTGGAACTGCACCTGGAATGCGCGGAACCCCAGGTCCCACATCGCGTCCAGCTTGGCCGCCAGCGCCGCCCGGTCGGCCGCCGAGGCCAGGCACATCGACTGCCCGGGGTTCACCGCCCAGGCCAGCACCACCCGGTTGGCGCGGGCCCGCTCGGCGAGGGCCCGGAAATCCGCCTGCTGCTCCGCCGGGTACTCCTCGCGCCAGTCGGTCGTCCGGTACGGGTCGTCGCCGGGCGCGAGCAGCAGCCGGTTCTGCTTGGTCCGGCCCATGAAGTCCAGCTGCGCGAGCCGCTGGTCCTGGGTCCACGGCTGGCCGTAGAACCCCTCGGTGGTCCCGCGTACGGGTGCGGTCGGCCAGTCCCGCACCAGGACGCCGGGCACCTTCCCGGCGCCGGGGGCGACCGAGGCCAGCACCTGGCGCAGCGTCTGCGCCGCGTGGAACAGCCCGTCCTCGCCCACGCCGGCCAGGGCGATCGTGTCCCGGCCCGCGGCCTTGCCCACGGCCAGCCGGTAGCCGCCGTTCGGCAGTTCCGCGGCCGTGGCCCCGGCACCGGGCCCCGCCCCGTACGCGCCCAGCGCCCGCAGGGCCTCCTGCGCCTGGGGCCCCTGGAGCCGTACGACGGTGCCCCGTTCGGGCAGCGGCGCCCCGGGAGCCGGCTCGTGCAGGGTCCGTACGCCCGCCGCGCGCAGGGCGGTGCGGACCAGCCCGACCGCGTACGGATCGGCGTCCGGCGCGGCCACCAGGACGGCCTCGGGGCCCAGCGGTACCTCGCGCGCCGCCTCGGCGGTCATCGACTGCGGGCGCGGATACACGGCCGGACCCTCGGAGGCCGCTCGCGGTGCGTCGGCGCCCGGGTCGAGTACGGGCCCGGCGCCCCCCGCCGCGGTGGCGGACGCCGGTCCGGCCGTACGCGTCCCGCCGGCGGTTCCGGATCCGTGGTCCGGTCCGGGGACGGCCGGCGAGCCCGGCAGCTCGAACGCGCTGGGCGCCATGACGAACACCCCGCCGCCCAGCAGCGTCCCGATGACCGCCACCGCCGCGGCCGTCGTCCGCTTCCTGCCCCTGAGCTGCACGAAGCCCCCTCGTCTCGAGTCGTCCCGCGGTCATACGAATGACCCCGAGCCCACCACCCGTGCGCCCGGAGTGTCAATGCGGGCGGGTGTTCTGACCTGGATACGCCAGGAATGCACCGCTGCCCACGGGGTATGGCTGCGGTGTCCCGGCGGTGTTCCATGTCCCTGACCCGAGCTCGTCCCTGACCCACCTTCAGACCCCTTACAGGCCAAGGAGCAACGCCGTGAACACCGCACCCGGCAACCGACCCGCCCCCGCCGCCCCGCCGCTCGCCCACCTGCCCGCGCAGGCCGGGCCCGCCGAAGGGCCCCTCACCAGCGAGCCCCCGCTCGCCGGTGCCGCCCACGCGCCCCTGACCAGCGAGCCCCCGCTCACCGACGAGGCCCCGCTGACGAGCGAACCGACCACGCCCGCCGCGGCCGCGGCCGCAGGCGACTAGAGACAAGGACACGGGTATTCACATGGACGACCTCGCCCGGCTCGCGGCCCTGCACGGCGTCGCCACCACCTACCAGCCCGCCGAGGACGTCACGGTCCGGGTCCCGGAGGCCACCGTCACGGCCGTGCTGCGGGAGCTGGGCGTGGACTGCGACACCCCGCAGGCCGTACGGGGGCACCTGGCCGGCGCCGACCGGGAGGCGGCGCACCGGCTGCTGCCGCCCGTGCTGGTGTGGTGGGCGGGGTCACCACCGCCCGCCGGGCTGGCCGAGCTGCCGCCCGGGACCCGGATCCGGCTGGAGGGCGACGAGGCCGGCGGCTGGGAGCCGGGCGGGGAGCCCGGCGAGGGCCCGGGCGTGGACCCGGCCGTGGACCCGGGCGGGGTGCCGCCGCTCGGTGTGCACCGGCTCACCGCCGAGGCCCCCGACGGCCGGACCGGGGCCGCCACCCTGATCGTCGCCCCGGAGCGGGCCCCCGCGGCGCCCGGGCGGGCCCACGGGCTGCTCGTCCAGCTGTACTCCCTGCTCTCCGAGCGGTCCTGGGGCATGGGCGACCTCGGCGACCTGGCGGCGCTCGCCCGCTGGGCCGGCCGTACCCACGGCATCGGGTTCATCCAGGTCAACCCGCTGCACGCGGCCGTGCCCGGGACCCCGACCGACCCCTCCCCGTACCGGCCCTCCTCGCGCCGGTTCCCCGATCCGGTGCACCTGCGGATCGAGGACGTCCCCGAGTGCGCCGACTGCCCCGACCCCGATGCCCTCGCCGAACTCGCGGCCCGCGGCGGCGAACTGCGCCGTGAGGTGATGGAGAAGGGCGCGCTGATCGACCGGGACGCCGTCTGGGCCCTCAAGCGCGCCGCACTGGAGCTGCTGTACGCGGTCCCGCGCACACCGGAACGCGAGTCCGCCTACCGGGAGTTCTGTGCCGAGCAGGGCGCGGAGCTGGACCTGCACGCCACGTGGTGCGCCGGCCACGCCGGCGACGACCCGAGAGCGGGGGCCGACTTCCACCGCTGGCTGGTCTGGCTGACGGACACCCAGCTCCGGGCGGCCCAGCGGGCGGCCCGCGAGGCCGGGATGGCGGTGGGCATCGTGCACGACCTGGCCGTCGGGGTGCACCCGAAGGGCTCGGACACCTTCGGCCTGCCCCTCCACGCGAAGCACGTCAGCGTCGGCGCCCCGCCCGACGCGTTCAACGCCCGCGGCCAGGACTGGAGCCTTCCGCCGTGGCGGCCCGACCGGCTCGCGGACACCGGGTACGCGCCGTTCCGGGCCCTGCTGCGCGGGGTGTTCCGCTACGCGGGGGCCCTGCGCATCGACCACGTCATGGGCCTGTTCCGGCTCTGGTGGATCCCGGAGGGCGCCCCGCCCGCCGAGGGCGCGTACGTCTCGTACGACGGCGAGGCGATGCTCGCGGTCCTGGTGCTGGAGGCCCACCGGGCCGGTGCCCCGGTCATCGGCGAGGACCTCGGGACGGTGGAGCCGCGGGTCCGCCGGGCCCTGGCCCGGCGCGGGGTGCTCGGCACCTCCGTGCTGTGGTTCGAGCGGGACTGGGCGGGCGACGGGCAGCCGCTCGCCCCCGGGGCGTGGCGGTCCGACTGCCTGGCCACCGCCACCACCCACGACCTGCCGCCCACCGCCGCCAAGCTGGCCGGCGCCCATGTGGAACTGCGCGAGCGGCTCGGCCTGCTGACCCGCCCGCTGGAGCAGGAGCGGGCCGAGGACGCCGCCGACACCGCGCAGTGGCTGGACGTCCTGGAGGGGCTCGGCCTGGACACCAAGGGCGAGGAGGCCGCCGTACGGGCCCTGTACGGCTTCCTGCTGCGCACCCCCGCCCGGCTGGTCGGGGTGTGGCTGCCCGACGCGGTGGGCGACCGGCGGCCGCAGAACCTGCCGGGGACCTGGGACCAGTACCCCAATTGGCGGCTGCCGGTGGCGGACCAGGCGGGCCGGCCGCTGACTCTGGAGGCGCTGACGGCCTCGCCCCGGGCGAACGCCCTGCTGGGAGCGGTGCGGGAGGGGGTGCGCGCCCGTACGGCACCCCCGGGCGCGCGCCGCGTTTAGGTGTTCGCTACGTTTGCACCGTGGACAAGAAGAACGCTCTGCGCGCCGGCGCCGTCACGGCCGGATCGACGCTGATGATGCTGCTGATGACGTCTCCCGCCCTCGCGCTGACCCGCGACGACGGTGACGACCCGGGTCCGGGCCTGAGCATTGCCCAGACCCTCGGCCTGTACGTTTTCACGCCGATCGCGCTGTTCGTGATCATCGCGGGTCTCGTGATCGTGACGGACAAGTCGCGCAAGCAGCAGAGCCAGGGCTGACCCCGCGGGGCAGTACCCGACAGACTTCCGGGGCGCCGGGGGTCCGCACGC
>NZ_JBHYVA010000371.1:5008-8141 GCF_042750055.1 Streptomyces sp. NPDC059456 | reverse complement strand
GCTCCCCCCACCCAGGGGGAGCCGGCCCTTTCGCCTTGCGGTGGCACCGCCATGCAGCACCGCAGGACGCTCGGACCACGCGGCACGGCCGCATGACGTCTCGTCGAGGGCTTCGGCCTAGCCGAAGCGGCCCGAGATGTAGTCCTCGGTCGCCTGGACGGACGGGTTCGAGAAGATCCGGTCGGTGTCGTCGATCTCGACGAGCTTGCCGGGCTGGCCGACCGCCGCGAGGTTGAAGAACGCGGTGCGGTCGGAGACGCGGGCGGCCTGCTGCATGTTGTGCGTCACGATGACGATCGTGAAGCGCTCCTTGAGCTCGCCGATCAGGTCCTCGATCGCGAGGGTGGAGATCGGGTCCAGGGCCGAGCAGGGCTCGTCCATCAGCAGGACCTCAGGCTCGACCGCGATGGCGCGGGCGATGCACAGACGCTGCTGCTGGCCGCCGGAGAGGCCGGAGCCCGGCTTGTTCAGGCGGTCCTTGACCTCGTTCCACAGGTTGGCGCCCTTGAGGGAGCGCTCCACGATGTCGGTCAGCTCGGACTTCTTGAACTTGCCGTTCAGGCGCAGGCCCGCCGCCACGTTGTCGAAGATCGACATGGTGGGGAAGGGGTTCGGGCGCTGGAAGACCATGCCGACGGTGCGGCGGACCGCGACCGGGTCCACGCCGGCGCCGTACAGGTTCTCGTCGTCCAGGAGCACCTTGCCCTCGACGCGGCCGCCGGGGGTGACCTCGTGCATGCGGTTCAGGGTGCGCAGGAAGGTGGACTTGCCGCAGCCGGACGGTCCGATGAAGGCGGTCACGGAGCGCGGCTCCACGGTCATCGAGATGTCGTCGATGGCCTTGTGGGTGCCGTAGAAGGCGGACAGGCCGCTGACGTCGATTCGCTTGGCCATGAGGGTCACTTCGCTTTCATACAGTCGCGTCAGCGACCGGTCTTCGGGGCCTTCCAGCGGGCGATGCCGCGGGCCACCAGATTGAGGATCATGACGAAGGCGATCAGGACGAGCGCTGCGGCCCAGGCCCGGTCGTAGGAGGCGTCACTGCCGACCTTGTACTGCTCCCAGATGTACAGGGGGAGCGAGGACTGGGCACCTTCGAAGGGGTTGCCGTTGATCAGCTGGGTACCGAAGACCAGCAGCATGATCGGGGCGGTCTCACCGGCGATGCGGGCGACGGCCAGCATGAGGCCGGTGGCGATGCCGCCGATGGCGGTGGGGAGCACGACCTTCAGGATCACGCGCCACTTCGGCACACCGAGGGCGAGGGCGGCCTCGCGCAGCTCGTTCGGGACGAGCTTGAGCATCTCCTCGGTGGAGCGGACCACGACGGGCATCATCAGGATCGACAGGGCCATCGCGCCGGCGAAGCCGGACGGGCCGAAGCCGAGCATGAGGTTCCAGGTCGTCAGGATGAACAGACCCGCGACGATGGAGGGGATGCCGGTCATGACGTCGACGAAGAAGGTCACGGCCTTGGCGAGCCTGCCCTTGCCGTACTCGACGAGGTAGACGGCGGTCAGCAGGCCGATCGGCGCGGCGATCGCGGCGGCCAGGGCGACCTGCTCGATGGTGCCGAGCAGCGCGTGGTAGACGCCGCCGCCCTCCTCGAAGCTGGTCACGCCGTTCATCGAGTGGCTGAGGAAGTTCGCGTCGAGGGCCTTGATGCCACGGCTGACCGTGGTCCAGATCAGCGAGAGCAGCGGGATGACCGCGAGGACGAAGCTGACCCACACGAGGGAGGTCGCGATCCGGTCCTTGGCCTGGCGGCGGTTCTCGACGACCGCGCTCGCGGTGTAGGTGATCGCGATGAACAGGATCGAGGCGATCAGGCCCCACTGGATCTTGCTCTGGAGGTCGGCGACGACGCCGATGCCGCAGCCGAGGGCGATCGAGAGGACCGCGATGCCGGCCGGGGCCCAGGCGGGCAGGCCGCCTCGGGTGAGGGACGCGGGAGCGGCGGACTTGCGGGCCGGGGCGGGCCGCTGGTCCTGGAGTGCGTGGCTCATCAGGCGTTCGCCCCCGAGAAGTCCTTGCGGCGAGCGATGATCAGGCGGGCTGCACCGTTGACCAGCAGGGTGAGCAGGAAGAGGACCAGACCGGAGGCGATCAGTGCGTCGCGGCCGAACTCGTTGGCCTCGTCGAACTTCGCGGCGATGTTCTGCGCGAACGTGCCGCCGCCCGGGTCCAGGATGTGGCCGTTGATCAGGAAGCTCGGGGAGAGGACGGTCGCGACGGCCATGGTCTCGCCGAGGGCGCGGCCGAGGCCGAGCATCGAGGCGGAGATGACGCCGGAGCGGCCGAAGGGCAGCACCGACATGCGGATGACCTCCCAGCGGGTCGCGCCGAGGGCCAGGGCGGCCTCCTCGTTCATGCGCGGGACCTGGAGGAAGACCTCGCGGCTGACGCTGGTCACGATCGGCAGGATCATGATCGCGAGCAGGATGCCGACGGTGAAGAGCGAGCGGGCCACGCCGACCTGGGTCTTGTCGAAGACGTAGGTCCAGCCCATGTACTCGTCGAGCCAGAGGTTGAGGCCTCCGAGCTGCGGGACGAGGAAGAGGGCGCCCCAGATGCCGTAGATGATCGACGGCACGGCGGCCAGCAGGTCGACCACGTAGGCGAGGGGCGCGGCCAGCTTGCGCGGCGCGTAGTGCGAGATGAAGAGGGCGATGCCGACAGCGATCGGAACCGCGATGGCCATCGCGATGATCGAGCTGACGACGGTGCCGAAGAGCAGGACGGCGATGCCGAAGACGGGCGGGTTGGCCGACGCGTTCCAGTCGAAGGTGGTGAGGAAGTTCCCCTCGTTCTTCGACAGTGCGATCGAGGCGCGGTAGGTGAGGAAGACGGCGATCGACGCCATGATCACCAGGAGCAGGATCCCGGAGCCCTTGGAGAGCCCCGCGAAGATCTTGTCACCGGCACGGCCGGTGGACCTCGCGCTCTTGGAGACAGGCGGAGCCGTGTCTATCTGGGTGGGTGTGGTGGAAGCCATGTTCTTTCCGGTCTGGGTGGGGGGTCAGGCCCCCTGGCGGCGGTGCACCGGATTCCCCCGGGTGGGAGGGGAAGGGTCCTGGGGCCGGGCCGATAGGACGGGATCGGCCCCGCACCCGGCGCAACGTCAGGACACCGA
>NZ_JBHYVA010000371.1:0-4998 GCF_042750055.1 Streptomyces sp. NPDC059456 | reverse complement strand
GGGCCCGCCCGCGCGGGGGGGGGCCCCCGCGCCGCCGGCGGGGGGGGGGGGGGGGGGGGGGGGGCGGGGCCAGAGGCCCCGCCCCCCCCCCGGCACCGGGCTCATCGTCAGGACAGCGAGTTGATGACTTCGCGGACCTTGGTGTTGATCTCGGCCGGGATCGGCGCGTAACCGTTGTCGGAGAGGACCTTCTGGCCCGCGTCCGAGGCGGTGTAGTTCAGGAAGGACTTGACGGTCGGGAGCGTCTCGGCCTTGTTGCCCTTGTCGCAGACGATCTCGTAGGTCACCAGGACGATCGGGTAGGCACCCTCGGCCTTGGTGGTGTAGTCGAGCTTCAGCGCCAGGTCGGAGCCGGTGCCGGCGATCTTGGCGGCGGCGATGGCCTTGGAGGCCGAGTCGGCGGAGGCCTTGACCGGAGCGGCGGCTCCCGTGTTCACGTCGACCGTCTTGATGCTCTGCGCGCTGGCGTAGGAGAGCTCGAAGTAGCCGATCGCGCCGTCAACGGCCTTGACCTGCGAGGCGACACCGGCGGAGCCGGTCGCGGCCTGGCCGCCCGGGGCCGGCCACTTCTTCGCGGCCTCGTACGTCCAGGCCTCGGGAGCGGCGGCCTTGAGGTACTTGCCCAGGTTCTCGGTGGTGCCGGAGTCCTCGGAGCGGTGGAAGGCCTGGATGGCGGTGGAGGGGAGCGTGACGCCGGGGTTCAGCTTCTTGATCGCCTCGTCGTCCCACTTCTTGATCTTGTCGTTGAAGATGTTGGCGAGGGTGGGGGCGTCCAGCGTCAGCTTGTCCACGCCGGCGACGTTGAAGCCGATGGCGATCGGGCCGCCGACCATGGGCAGGTTGATGCCCTGGCCACCGGTGCAGACCTTCTTCGACTCCTCGACGGCATCGGGCTTCAGCGCCGAGTCCGAGCCGGCGAAGCCGACGGTTCCCTGGTTGAAGGCGACGATGCCCTCACCGGAGGAGGAGGACTTGTAGTTCACCTCGACGCCGGAGCAGGCGGCCATGTAGTTCTTGACCCACAGGTCCACGGCGTTCTTCTGGGCGGAGGAGCCGGAGGCGAGCAGCTTGCCCTTGGCGCCGTCGCACTTGATGTCGCCCGCGGCCGCCGACGGCTTGCCGCTGGCGGAGCCGCCATCCTTCGTGTTGTTGTCCGAGCCGCACGCCGTGAGGACCAGGGCGCCCGACACGACAAGCGCGCCGAGGGCGGAGGCACGAAGCATGTTCTTGCGCTGAAGCTTCACTTTCGGGTGTTCCTTCCAGAAGCCGCCGGCCGCTTTCTGTATCGGGGCGGCGTGCGAAGAGGACTACGTCGGTTACACGGTGTGCCGCCCGGCCGGGCCGGCGACGCGCTCCGTGCACCACCGAAATTAGGCAGAACAGGTGAAGCGGCCGACCGGGACAAGTGAACGGACGGTGAACCGTGGCGGACAGCCCGGTGTGGATGGTCGGGTTTGCTCCGGAGTGTCATCCGCCGTTGTCCCGTCGTTACCGTTATGTGACCCTCTCGGGTCCGGTTCCGGGCCGGTGCCCGCAAGGGGCGCCGACCCGGAGTGTGGCCGAAAAGGATCGGTCAGGGGGCGGTGGCCGGGGCCGGGTGCCACACGTCCTGGAACGCGAAGCGGGCCGCTTCCACCTCGTGCCGCTGGTCGGCGTGCAGGACCCCCAGGGCGTACGCCGTCGCCGGGGCGATCCGGGGGGTGCGGGCGGCCGTCGCCGAGGCGGCCGCGGCCTCGGCGGCGTCGCGGTGCCGGTCCAGGGCCTCGCCGGCCACCACCAGCCGGGCCACGTCCTCGCCCAGGGCCTCCCGGGCGTAGCGGTGGACCCGCAGCAGCCGGCGCACCTCGTGCCAGGAGCCGTCGTGATCGGGGTTGTACGGGTGCGCCTGCGCGGCGTGCGGAAGCGCCGAGACGGCCGTCGCCAGCCGGGTGCTGGCCACCTCCGCCAGCGGGACCAGGACCTCGTCGACCCGCCCGCGGGCCGCGACCGGGTCCAGCGGCACCTCGGAGGCCAGGACGGCCACCGCGTCCGCGACCGCGTGGAACCGGGACGAGCCCAGTGCCTGGAGGGTCGCCGAGTGGGCGCGGGTCCGGGCCAGCGTGAGCTGCCGTTCCAGGAGGGCGCCGGCCCGCGCCGAGCCCACCGTCAGCGCGCCCGCGGCGCCCCGGGGTGCGGGCACCTCCGGCGAGCCCGACAGTCGGTGCAGTGCGTCCAGCAGCCGGGTCAGCCGGGCGGCGTACGCGTGCTCGTCCGCCAGGGTCGAGGACAGCCACACCAGCTCGGTGCGCAGCCCGTCGGCCCAGGAGGACTCGGTCACCACCCGGAAGGTGGACAGGGACCCGCTGATCCGGCGCGCGGCCCCCCGCAGGCCGCGCGCCGCATCGCCGCCCTCCGCGGCGTCGGCCCCTCCCCCGGACTCAGTCCGGGGGGACCCCCACTCCTCGTGGAGGCGGAGCCCGCGCAGGAAGGCGGAGGCCTGGGCCCGCAGGTACGTGCCGAGCACGTCACCCGCGCAGCCCTCGCCCCGTGCTGTCAGGTCATGGTTTGGCTGAGCCACGCCGGCGCCTCCGGGCGTCTATGAGCATCTCCTGAACGTGCCGCAGCGGCTGGCCTTCGTGGTCCGTGCTGTGCCGGGTCCATTCGCCGTCCGGGCCCAGGTGCCAGGAGGAGGTGGAGTCGGACATCCCGGTCTCCAGCATCCGGTCCAGTGCCGCGCGGTGGGCCGGGTCGGCGACCCTGACCAGTGCCTCGATGCGGCGGTCGAGGTTGCGGTGCATCATGTCGGCGCTGCCGATCCACACTTCGGGTTCGCCGCCGTTGCCGAAGGCGAAGACCCGGGAGTGTTCGAGGAAGCGGCCGAGGATCGAGCGGACCCGGATGTTGTCCGAGAGCCCGGGGACGCCGGGGCGCACGGCGCAGATGCCGCGGACCCAGATGTCGACGGGCACTCCCGCCCGGGAGGCCCGGTAGAGCGAGTCGATCAGGGCCTCGTCGACGATCGAGTTCATCTTGAGGCGCACGTACGCGGGGCGGCCGGCCCTGTGGTGGGCGGCCTCCTTGTCGATCCGCGCGATCAGGCCGTCGCGCAGCGAGCGCGGGGCCACGAGCAGCCGGCGGTAGGTCTCGCGGCGCGAGTAGCCGGACAGCCGGTTGAACAGGTCGGAGAGGTCCGCGCCGACCTGCGGGTCGGCGGTGAGCAGGCCGAGGTCCTCGTACAGGCGGGCGGTCTTGGGGTGGTAGTTGCCGGTGCCGACGTGGGAGTAGCGGCGCAGCGTGTCGCCCTCCTGGCGGACGACGAGGGAGAGCTTGCAGTGGGTCTTGAGGCCCACCAGGCCGTAGACGACGTGGCAGCCGGACTCCTCCAGCTTGCGGGCCCACTTGATGTTGGCCTGTTCGTCGAACCGGGCCTTGATCTCGACGAGCACGAGGACCTGCTTGCCGGATTCGGCGGCGTCGATCAGGGCGTCCACGATCGGGGAGTCGCCGGAGGTCCGGTACAGCGTCTGCTTGATCGCGAGGACGTCCGGGTCGGCGGCGGCCTGCTCCAGGAAGGCCTGCACGGAGGTGGAGAAGGAGTCGTACGGGTGGTGCAGCAGCACGTCCCGCTCGCGCAGCGCGGCGAAGATGTCGGGCGCGGACGCGGACTCGACCTCGGCGAGGTCGCGGTGGGTGCCGGCGACGAACTTGGGGTACTTCAGCTCGGGCCGGTCCAGGGAGGCGATGCCGAACAGGCCGGTCAGGTCCAGCGGGCCGGGCAGCGGGTAGACCTCGGCGGCGGAGACGTTCAGCTCCTGCACCAGGAGGTCCAGGACGCCGGGGTCGATGGACTCCTCGACCTCCAGGCGCACCGGCGGGCCGAAGCGGCGCCGCATGAGCTCCTTCTCCAGGGCTTGCAGGAGGTTCTCGGCGTCGTCCTCCTCGACCTCCAGGTCCTCGTTGCGGGTCACCCGGAACATGTGGTGCGCGAGCACCTCCATGCCGGGGAACAGCTCCTCCAGGTGCGCGGCGATGACGTCCTCGAGGGGGACGTAGCGCTGCGGGGAGGCCTCCAGGAAGCGGGAGAGCAGCGGCGGGACCTTGACGCGGGCGAAGTGGCGGTGCCCGCTGACCGGGTTGCGCACGACGACGGCCAGGTTCAGCGACAGCCCCGAGATGTACGGGAAGGGGTGCGCGGGGTCCACGGCCAGCGGGGTGAGCACCGGGAAGATCTGGTTGCGGAACAGGGTGAAGAGGCGGGCCTGCTCCTTCTCGGTGAGGTCGGGCCACCGGATGAGGTGGATGCCCTCCTCGGCGAGCTGCGGGGAGATGTCCTGCTGGAAGCAGGCGGCGTGCCGGGCCATGAGCTCGCGCGAGCGCGTCCAGATCAGGTCGAGCACCTCGCGCGGCTGGAGCCCTGAGGCCGAACGGGTGGCGACGCCGGTCGCGATGCGGCGCTTGAGGCCGGCGACGCGGACCATGAAGAACTCGTCGAGGTTGCTCGCGAAGATCGCCAGGAAGTTCGCCCGCTCCAGCAGGGGGGTGGCGGGGTCCTCGGCGAGCTCCAGCACCCGTTCGTTGAAGGCCAGCCAGCTGCGCTCACGGTCGAGGAAGCGCCCCGGGGGGAGCTCGCCGCCGTCCTTGTCGTCGTAGGCGTCCAGGTCGGCGTCGAGGTCGGGCGCGAGGGCGGGCTCGAGGCCGGAATGCGGACGGTGCGCGGCTATGGAGCCGATCCGCGCGGGTTTCGCCGCCGCGCCGGAGGGGGCGGTGGCGGACGGGTGAGACGGGTGCTGGGCGGGGACCTCGGTGGGGCCTGCGCTGGGCTGGTGGCTCATGCCTCCATTGTTCCGCGCAGGCGGCAGGACAGGCGCGTCGGAAGCTCTCCCGTTTACCGCTGGGAGGTGCCCTCTGGCCGTCGGACGATGAGCGGGCTGCATGCGGGGAGAGTCGCAAGCGCGTCTTAAGAGCCGGTGAATGCCGTATGGCTTCCTGGCTCCGGGTGGTGCACGAGTACGTCTCGCC
>NZ_JBHYVA010000370.1:0-8151 GCF_042750055.1 Streptomyces sp. NPDC059456 | reverse complement strand
GCCCGACGCCGTGCGACGACGCCGGGCCGCCACGGCCTCTAAGGGATCCTCGCGCCGAAGGGCCGTCCGGGGGGGGGGGGGGGGGGGAGTTGGAGCCGCGCCGCGGCGGGCGCGGGGGGGGCGGCCGGGGGGGGGGCCCCCGCCCCGGCGGGGGGGGGCCAACGACGGTATCGGCTTTCGAACGGCCGTACTTTAGTGCGGGCTTGTCCGGATTTGTCGACGAGAACGTAACAGGGGTTAGCGGGGCCGGGGCGAGCGGGAATCTCCGCCGCATGAACCACAACGCGCCCCTCCCCCTGGCCCACCTCACCGGCACCAGCCCCCGCGTGATGAGCCTCGCCCAGCTCCGCGAGCACGGCGTCAGCGCCTCCGACGCGGCCGTGCGGCCCTGGCAGGAGATCCTGCCGGGGGTGTTCCTCCTCCACCCCGGCGCGCCGACCGGCGAGGAGCGCCTGCACGCGGCCCTGCTGTACGCCGGCCGCCGCGGCGGGGAGGCCATGGTCACCGGTCTCGCGGCGCTCGCGCTCTACCGGTTCGCCTCGGCGCCCGTGCTGCACGCGCTCACGCAGATCGACGTGCTGGTGCCGCACACCCGCCGGCTGCGCTCCGTCTCCACCGTGCGGATCGTGCGCACGCACACCCCGCCCCGCCCGCAGGAGCTGACCGGGCTGCCCGTCGCCCCCGTGGCCCGGGCCCTGGCCGACGCGGTCGGGCAGCTCGCCGACGCCGGCACCGTACGCCGCCTGCTCAGCGAGGCGGTGCGCGGCGGGCACTGCGAACCCGCCGCCGTCGTACGGGAGCTGACGGTGGCCCGGCTGCTGAACCGCCCCCACGTCGTGGACGCCGTCGAGTCGCTGCTCGCGGAGGGCCGGGCCATCGCCGAGGACCGGCTGTACCAGCTCGTACGGGGCTACGAGCTCCCCGAGCCGGTCTGGAACGTGGACCTGCGGCTGCCCGGCGGCCCGCACCTGGGCGGGGTCGACGCGTTCTGGCCGGAGCAGTCCGTCGCGCTGGAGATCGACACCCGCGCGCCGCGGCAGGGCGAGGACGAGGAGTTCTCGGAGGCGGTCCGCAAGCGGGAGACCCTGGAGCGGCTCGGGGTGACCGTCCTGCACATCACCCCGCGCAAGCTCCGCGACTGGCCCGAGCAGCAGGCCGCGGTCGTGCGGACCGCCCTGACGGCCTCCGCGGACCGCGAGCCCGCCGCCTACCTGGTCGTACTCCCCCGGTGAGGCGGCAGCGCCGGGTTGGCCGGCGAGTACTCCGGGGTGCTCCAGCGCAGCCGCCCGGGGTGCAGGGCCTCCACCACGGCGTCGACGCGGAAGCGGACGGTCCGGCTGCCGTCCGGGCCGAACTCGATCCGGGCCCGCCCGCTGAGCTGGAGCACCGCCCCGCTCTCCCAGTCCGGGAACAGCAGCCCGGCCCGCGGATCGGCGGCCAGGTTCCCCAGGGTCAGGAACATGGCGTTGCCCGGATAGTCCGGCCAGGCCAGCTCGACCGGCGAGAGCACCTCGACGAAGCCCGGCATGCCGCCCCGGTGGCTGGCATCGGTCCCGTCCTCGGCGGTGGTGGCGACGAAGAAGGTGTCGGCGGCCCGGACGGCCCGCTCCTGGTCGGGGGTGAGCGCGTCCCCGAGCCGCACGACACCGGCCCCTTCGGCGACCAACTCCAGCGGCTGCCGCTTCTGCAGGTACTTGGGGCAGTTGGCGAAGACCCGTTCGGCCGCGACCGCGAACCCGCCCGCCGTCACCTCCACGGTCCCGTTGAGCCGCATCCGGCGCCGGGTGCGCGGGTCGAGGGCGATGGTCCCGACCCGGGTGCCGTCCGTGGCCAGCGCCCCGGCGAGCGGGTCCCCGGCCGGCGGTCCGCCGCGGACCGCCATCCGGTCCGGACCGGTGGCCCGTACGAACCCGGGCGGGCCGGTGAGCAGCGAGGCCCACAGCCGTCCCGCCCCGTCGGCGGCGCCGACGACCAGATGGGGCTGGAGCCCGAGGAAGGCCGCGGCGACGTCCTTGATGCCCGTGCCGATCGAACGGCCGACGTGATCGGCGAGATCGCGCACGCCGACGCGTTCCTGCACGGCCAGCGAGCCCTGGTGGTACCGGTCCATGATGCCGCCTCCTGTCGGAGCGCCTAGAAGAACCCGCAGGTCGGAGCCCCCGGGGTGGGAGCGGGCGACGTTTCGGCGCCGGCCGGTGCGGAGATCTCCAGGCGGGTGCCGTCGGGGTCATGGAAGAAGATCCCGCCGGAGGCCCTGCCCTCGCCGTGGGCGACGACCCCGTCGTACGCGAACTCCACGCCGAGCCCGCGCAGCCGCTCCTCGTACGCCCGGACCTCGTCGAGGGTCGGGGCGGTGAGCGCCAGGTGGTGCAGTCCTGCCGCGGTCGTGGCGTACCCGCTGTCGGCCTGCTGCCAGAGCGTGAGGACGAGTTCGCCGTCCTGTCCGAGGAAGGCGAAGCGGCGGCCCTCCTCCTTGCCCTCGCCCAGCAGCTCGAAGCCGAGGGCGTCCCGGTAGAAGGCGAGGGAGCGGGTGAGGTCGGTGACGTTCAGGCCCACGTGCCCGGTGCGCAGCTTGCTGATGACAGCCGTCACGGCTGCCCCCTTTCATCGGTTCCACGACTCAGGTTCTAACCTGCTACATCGAATTTAAAGGTTAGAGGCGTCAGCGTCAACCGGCCACGTACCCTTGAGGGGTTAGCAGACGCGCACGGAGGAGCGGCGAGATGGCGACAGAGGCGGCGGACCCCCGCCCCCTGACGGGCGAGCCGGTCTCCCTGGACCTGCTGAACACGCGCTGGATGCGGGAGGGCGAGATCACCGACCTCTTCGCCGGCGCCTTCGGGCTGACCCGGATCGAGGGGCTCTCGCTCTGGCTGCGCAGCACCGGGCTGGCCGACCGCTTCCGCGCCGACGCCGCGACGCTCGTCCACCTGCTGACCGCCCGCGAGGCGCTCGCCCGCGCGGTCGCGGACCCGGCCGACGAGAGCGCGCGCGCGCTGATCGACGCCGTCCTGGAACACGGGCGGATCCGGGCCACCCTGACCGCCGAAGGCCCCGGCGAGCGCGCCGAGTTCGCGGACCCGGCCTGGGGTCCGGCCTGGACGGCCGCCCGCGACTACCTGGAGCTGCTGGGCACGGCGCCCGAACGGATCCGCAAGTGCGCCTCCGAGACGTGCGTGCTGCACTTCCACGACACCTCGCGCAACGGCACCCGGCGCTGGTGCTCGATGTCCGTGTGCGGAAACCGGGCGAAGGCCTCGCGGCACTACGCGCGCACGCGCGTGCGCTGAGGGCCCGGAAGTTGTCACACCCGATCTGACGCCGAGCGGCGCAACATCCTCGCAATGAGGTCGGGAAGTCGATAAATCAACTCTTCACCCCCTGCGATTCGCACCCCTACGCCCCGGTACGGCCTCGATGGCGCATGCTCCGACCTGGCGAGTGTCCGCCATGTCAGGTCTCGGTCAATGACAACGCTCCCCAAACAGCTGTCACTTGCGCAAAGCTGACCGGTCATCCGGCACCGAAATCCGGACCGTATCTTTCACTTATCCAGGGATGCTGATGACCCTCGAATCCCCCAGCTCCATATCCGGGGCCAGACGCGTCGCGCGCGTCGCGGCCGCGGCCGGCCTGGTCGCCGCGCTGGCGACCGCGGGCGCGATGCCCGTGTTCGCGGCGACCGGCACCGGAAGCGGCACCCCGGGCACCGGCCCGGCCGTCAAGTCCGCCGACCAGAAGATGGGTTCGGCGGACGCCGAGCTGCTTCAGGAGGCCAAGGCCAAGGGTGACGCGACCGTCACCGTCATGATGGCCACCGCCCCGGGCCAGACCAAGCAGGTGGCGGACCAGCTCACCGCGGTCCAGGGCGCTTCGGTCGGCCAGACCAACGACAAGCTCGGCTACGTGCGGGCCACGCTGCCCACCGGCAAGGCCGAGGCCGCGCTGAAGGCGGCCGCCAAGCTGTCCTCGGTGCACGCCATGGACCTCAAGCACGAGATCCAGCTGTCGGACCCGCGCCCCGACGGCGGGAAGGACTCGGGTTCGGCGAAGAAGACGGCCTCCGAGACCTACCCCGGGCCGGACAAGAACACCCCCGCGAAGAACCCGTACAACCCGTCCTTCGAGACCGGCGCGGTGGACTTCGTCGCCAAGAACCCGCAGGCCGACGGCCGCGGCGTGACCATCGGCATCCTGGACTCGGGCGTCGACCTCGGCCACCCGGCGCTCCAGAAGACCACCACCGGCGAGCGCAAGATCGTCGACTGGGTCACCGCGACCGACCCGATCACGGACAACGACGCCACCTGGCGCGCGCAGATCACCCCGGTCACGGCCACGGGCGGCACCTTCGCCGCGGGCGGCCAGAGCTGGAAGGCCCCGGAGGGCTCGTACCAGTGGAGCCGCTTCAGCGAGTCGATCACCGCCACCGGTGACGCGAAGGGCGACGTCAACCGCGACGGCGACACCACCGACAAGTTCGGCATGCTGTACGACCCGGTGGCCGGCACCGTCCGCGTCGACACCGACCAGGACGGCGACTTCACGAACAACGAGCCGATGAAGCCGTACAAGGACGGCTACCAGGTCGGCTACTTCGGCACGGACAACCCGGCGACCGACGTCGCCGAGCGCATCCCGTTCGTGATCCAGATCCGCAAGGACGTCCCGATGGACCCGCTCGGCGGGGACTGGGTCGGCAAGAAGGCCGACTTCGTCAACATCGGCATCATCGAGTCCGAGCACGGCACGCACGTCGCCGGCATCACCGCCGCCAACAGCCTCTTCGGCGGCAAGATGAACGGCGAGGCGCCGGGCGCGAAGATCGTCTCCTCGCGCGCCTGCTCCTGGTCCGGCGGCTGCACCAACGTCGCGCTGACCGAGGGCATGATCGACCTCGTCGTCAACCGCGGTGTGGACATCGTCAACATGTCCATCGGCGGCCTGCCGGCGCTGAACGACGGCAACAACGCCCGCGCCGAGCTCTACAAGAACCTCATCGACACCTACGGTGTCCAGCTCGTCATCTCGGCGGGCAACGAGGGCCCCGGTGTCAACACCATCGGCGACCCCGGTCTCGCGGACAAGGTCATCTCCGTGGGTGCCGCGGTCTCCAAGGAGACCTGGGCCGCCAACTACGGCTCCGGCGTGACCAAGAAGTACGACATGTTCCCGTTCTCCTCGCGCGGTCCGCGTGAGGACGGCGGCTTCACGCCGACCATCACCGCCCCCGGCGCGGCCATCAACACCACGCAGACCTGGCTGCCCGGCTCCCCGGTGAAGGAGGCCGGCTACAACCTGCCGGCCGGCTACTCGATGCTCCAGGGCACCTCGATGTCCTCGCCGCAGGCGACGGGCGCCAGCGCCCTGCTGCTCTCGGCCGCCAAGCAGCAGCACGTCGCGGTCACCCCGGCGAGCCTGCGCGTGGCGCTCACCAGCACCGCGAAGAAGATCGCCGACGTCCCGGCGCACGCCCAGGGCGCGGGCCTGATCAACATCGTCGACGCGTGGGAGTCCCTCCAGCGCGGCGCGAAGGCCAACGAGTTCACCGTCAAGGCGCCGGTCGACACCGCGCTCGACCAGTTCCTGAAGACCCCGGGCTTCGGCACCGGCCTCTACGACCGCGAGGGCGGCCTGAAGGTCGGCCAGAAGAAGGTCTACGACGTCGTCGTCACCCGTACCACGGGCGTCAAGTACGGCACCCGGCACGACCTGAGCTGGCGCAACAACGACGGCACGTTCAAGGTCGTCGGCGGCTACGACTACGTCACGCTGCCGCTGAACAAGCCGGTCACCATCAAGGTCGAGGCCAACCCGAAGTCGGCCGGCGTGCACAGCGGCATCCTGCAGCTGGACGACGAGACCACCGAGGGCATCGACAAGCAGATCCTGACCACGGTCGTCGCCTCCACCCCGCTGGCGAAGCCGTCGTTCACGCTGTCGGACACCTCCTCGGTCCAGCGCAACAGCCACAAGTCGTACTTCGTCACCGTCCCGCAGGGTGCGAAGTCCCTCGAGGTCGCCCTCGGCGGTCTCGCGGCGGGCAGCCAGACGCGCTTCATCTCGATCCACCCGTACGGTGTGGGCGTCGAGGACAGCGCGACCACCCAGTGCTACCCGAACTACGACAACCCGGCCAACACCTGCCGCCCCGACCTGCGTTCGTACGAGAACCCGGCGCCGGGCGTCTGGGAGATCGAGGTCGAGTCGCGCCGTACGTCGCCGCTGCTCGACAACCCGTTCAAGCTCGACGTCAGCGTCCTGGGCGCGGGCTTCGACCCGGCGGTCAAGGTCCTTCCCGAGATCAAGCAGGGCACCCCTGCCCCGGTCCAGTGGACCGTCAAGAACGACGGTGCGGCCATCACGGGCGGCAAGCTCCAGGGCGGCCCGCTCGGCTCCGCGAAGGTCGCCAAGCCGACCATCGCCAACGGTGAGACCCAGACCAGCACCATCACCATCGGTGCGGGCGTCTCCCGCCTGGACGTGGCCATCGGCGGTGTCTCCGACACCGGTGCCGACCTCGACCTCACCGTCCTCAAGGACGGCGTGAAGGTGGGCTCCTCCGCCGACGGCGACTCCGAGGAGGCCGTGACCCTGCTCAACCCGGCCGCCGGCACCTACACCATCGAGGTCGCCGGTTACGCGGTTCCGTCCGGCTCCACCACGTACAACTACCGCGACGTGTACTTCTCGTCCGCCCTGGGCTCCGTCCAGGTCGACGGGGCCGCCGCGGTGAACCTCGCCAACGGCGCCTCGGCGTCCGTCACGGCGAACGTCCTCGCCGCCGCTCCGGCCCCCGAGGGCCGTCAGTTCTTCGGCGAGGTCAAGCTGCTCAACGGCCGCGGCACCGCCGCCGGCACCGGCAGCGTCCAGATCGAGAAGGTCACCCCGTAATCCCACGCGGTGCACACCGGAGGGGCGGCGCTCACCGAGCACCGCCCCTCCGGGCTTTTCCCCTCCCGGGGCCTGCGGCTACCTGCCCAGCGAGCTCAGGTCCTGGGCGTAGGTGCCGACCGCGTGGGCGATGACGTCCAGGTTCGTGTCGAAGGCCTTCAGGTCCAGGTTCTCCAGGGTGTCGCCCGCCCCGTGGTAGTTCGGGTCGTACGGGGCGCCGGCCGTGCCGCCGTACCGCCGGGCCTGCTCGGCGGTCTTGACGCCCTCGGCGCCGGTGAAGGTGCCGCCGGCCGGGATGCCGTTCGCGATGAACGGGCCGTAGTCGGAGCGGCCGTCGAAGTCGCTGCCCTCGTGCGGCTTGCCCTTCTCGTCGAGGAAGCCGTTGATGAGCGCCTCGATCTGCGCCGAGCCGGCCGGTCCGGCGCCCTCGCCGGTCTTGTCCGAGTCGTCGCCGTCGTAGACGAACTGCACCGGGTTCGGCGAGGCGATCATGTCGAAGTTCAGGTAGAGCGCGATGTCCTTCTTCTGCTGCGCGGACAGCTGCGCCACGTAGTGCTCGGAGCCCAGCAGGCCGAGCTCCTCCGCCGACCACCAGGCGAAGCGGACCTTGTTCGCGGGCCCCTTGCCCTTCTTGTTCGCGCCCTCCCCGGCGAGCTTGAGGGCCACCTCCAGCAGGCCGGCCGAGCCGGAGCCGTTGTCGTTGACGCCCGGGCCCTCGGGGACCGAGTCCAGATGGGCGCCGACCGTGACGACGCGGTCGGCGCGGCCGCCCCGCGTCTCCGCGATCACGTTGCGGGTCGTCTTCTTCACGTGCTCCTGGTCCAGGTCCAGGCGTACGGTCACCTCGCCGCCGGCGGCGGCCGCGGCCAGCGCCTCGCCGTCGGCGAGGGTGATCCCGGCGCTCGGGATGATCCCCTCGGCGGGCGAGGAGAACCCGCCCCGGACCGGGGTGGTGCCGCTGTGGTTGTAGACGATCATCCCGGCCGCGCCCGCTGCGGCGGCCGCCTTCTGCTTCTCGGCGAAGGTGCACGCACCCCGCTTGACCAGGGCGATCTTCCCGGTGAAGGCTCCGGCCGGATAATCGGCGGCATCGCAGCCCGGGGTCTCGTCGGCCCGGGCGAGGGCGATCGGGGCGGTCAGCCCGCCGGCCGGCGTCGACGGGGTGAAGGTGAAGGCCGCGGTGGGCAGCTCGCGCGGCGCCGCACCCAGGACGGCGGCCCGCTCCGTCTTCGTGTGCGCCTCGAAGACGTCGAAGTC
>NZ_JBHYVA010000369.1:0-8206 GCF_042750055.1 Streptomyces sp. NPDC059456 | reverse complement strand
CCCACGGCCTGCGCACGGGCGAGCCGCGGTTCTTCGCCGCCGCGGGTGTGCTCGCGGCCGCCCTACCCCCCCGCGTGATCGGGGACGGCCTGGCGGCGGTGGGGGGGGGGGGGGGCCCGGCGCGCGCGCCGCCCGCCCCCGCCCCCCCGCCGCCGGAACCGGAACCGGAACCCGTACCGGTGCCCGCGGTGCCGCCCGGTTCGCCGTTCTTGCCCGCGCCGCCGCCCGACTCCGCGCGCCCGCCCGGCGCCTGGCTGATCGCCGGCCCCGTCCCCGAGGGTCCCGGGGTGATCGAGGCGACGGGATCGGGTCCCTTCTGCCCCTTGCCGTTCGTACTCGTCTTCCCGCCACCGGAACTGACGGTCCATACGGCGAGGAGCGCGAGGAGCGCGACAACGGACGCCAGCACGGCCCTCCGTCGCCAGTAGATGGAGGAGGGGAGCGGCCCGACCGGATTGCGCATAGATCCCACGGACGGAACTTTACGAGAGTCCGCGGCCCGATCCGCGCCCCACATGCCGCGCAACCGGCTTGTTTTGCCGATGATCATCTCGGGGGCGGACCCCGTGCCGTCGAGTTTCGGCCAGGGGTCGGGCGTCAGGCTTGATCGCGTTTGAGTACGGTCGGTGACCATGGAAACCTCCGGCCTGTACCGCGACATCACCGACTCCGCCCGTTCCGCCCCCGGCTGGCTGCAATCGGCGTTCGAGGTCTGGACGGAGTACGGGCTGTTGTTGTTCGGCCTGCTCTTCATAGCCGTGTGGTGGCGTGCCCGCGCCCTGTCCGGGGCGCGGCCCGTCGCCCTCGCCGTCGTCGCGCCGCTCGCCACGGCCGTCGCGTACGTGGGTTCCGAGGTGGTGAAGTCCGCCGTGCACGAGGAGCGGCCGTGCCGGGCCGTCGCCGGGGCCGCCGCCTCGCTCGTCGCCTGCCCGGCCCCCGGTGACTGGTCGTTCCCCAGCAACCACTCCGCGATCGCGGGCGCCGCCGCCGTCGCGCTGGCCTTCGCCGTGCGCCGCCTGGTGCTGCTGACCGTCCCGCTGGCCCTGCTGATGGCCTTCTCCCGGGTCTTCGTGGGCGTCCACTACCCGCACGACGTCGTGGTGGGCCTGCTGGTCGGCGGTGCGCTCGCCGCGATCACCGTGCTCGTCCTCACCGGTCCGATCAGTACGGTCACCGCCGCCATGCGGGCGAGCGGAGGGCGCGCCGCCGTCTGGTTCTGCGGCCCGGGCCCCGCGCGCCGGCCCTGAAACGTGCCAGGATGCCGTTTGCCATGACTGCATCCACCAGCCCTTCCCCCGACGTGTCCCACGCGCTGCACTCCCCGGTCATCGCCTGGTTCGACGAGCACGCCCGTGACCTGCCCTGGCGCCGCCCCGAGGCCGGCCCCTGGGGGGTCATGGTCAGCGAGTTCATGCTCCAGCAGACCCCGGTCAGCCGGGTCCTGCCCGTGTACGAGCAGTGGCTCGCCCGGTGGCCCCGCCCCGCGGACCTGGCCGCCGAGTCCCCCGGTGAGGCCGTACGGGCCTGGGGGCGGCTCGGCTACCCCCGGCGGGCCCTGCGGCTGCACGGCGCGGCCGTGGCGATAACGGAGCGGCACGGCGGTGACGTACCGCGGGACCACGCGCAGCTGCTCGCGCTGCCCGGGATCGGCGAGTACACGGCGGCCGCCGTGGCCTCGTTCGCGTACGGGCAGCGGCACGCCGTGCTCGACACCAACGTGCGCCGGGTGTTCGCCCGCACCACGACCGGCGTCGAGTACCCGCCGAACGCCACGACCGCGGCCGAGCGGCGCCTCGCGCGGGCCCTGCTGCCCGACGACGAGGAGACCGCGGCCCGTTGGGCGGCGGCGTCGATGGAGCTGGGCGCCCTGGTGTGCACGGCGAAGTCCCCGGACTGCGTGCGCTGTCCGGTGGCCGGCCTGTGTGCGTGGCGGCTGGCCGGGAAGCCGGCGCACGAGGGGCCGCCGCGGCGCGGGCAGACGTACGCGGGGACGGACCGGCAGGTGCGCGGCAAGCTCCTCGCGGTGCTGCGCGACGCGGTCGGACCGGTTCCGCAGGCCGTGCTGGACACCGTGTGGGACGAACCCGTGCAGCGGGCCCGGGCGCTGGACGGACTGGTCTCCGACGGACTGGTCGAACCGCTCGCCGCGGGGATGTACCGGCTGCCGCAGGGCGCCCCCGCCCGTCCGGCCGCGGACACCGACACAAACTGAGCCACTCATTCCGCTTGTCCCGGTCAAAGCCCAGCTCACGGCGCTGTTACACAACCTATGGGTGTCCGTGCGCCCACCGAAGTCTCACCCGCACAACCCCGTGACAACCCCTCCGTACCTTCGCATTCGTAGGACACGGGGATGAGCGGTTGGACGGGTGGAGGCGGTCTGAGATGGCGCACGGCGAGGTACTCGGATTCGAGGAGTACGTACGCACTCGGCAGGATGCGCTCCTGCGCAGTGCCCGGCGCCTGGTCCCGGACCCCACCGACGCGCAGGACCTCCTGCAGACCGCGCTGGTGCGCACGTACGGCCGCTGGGACGGCATCGCCGACAAGTCGCTGGCCGACGCCTACATGCGCCGCGTCATGATCAACACCCGGACCGAGTGGTGGCGCGCCCGCAAGCTCGAAGAGGTCCCGACCGAGCAGCTCCCGGACGCCTCCGTCGAGGACGGCACCGACCAGCGCGCCGACCGCGCCCTGCTGATGGACATCCTGAAGGTCCTCGCCCCCAAGCAGCGCAGCGTGGTCGTCCTGCGACACTGGGAGCAGATGAGCACCGAGGAGACCGCCGCCGCGCTCGGAATGTCTGCGGGTACTGTGAAGAGCACCCTGCACCGCGCACTGGCCCGGCTCCGGCAGGAGCTGGAGAGCCGGGATCTGGACATGCGCGCGCTGGAGCGCGGTGACCACCGCGGTGACCACACCATCCGGTACGAGGGGCGTGAGCGGTGCGCGGCCTGAATGGCCAAAGCCTGAGCGGCAGAAGTTCGCTGGTACTGATGTCGGCGGGGACGATCGTCCTCGTCGGCACCGTGCTGTTCGCCGCCGGTTGCTCCACCGGCGGCACCGGGCTGCGTGACGGCGGCCCGGCCCACACCGAGTCCGTGGCCAAGAGCGGCGCGCCGACGACCACCCCGCCCGACCACGTCCCGGCCACCACGGGCGGGTCCGGCAAGCCCGCCAAGAGGGTCGACCCCGTGGCGCTGCTGAAGGCGGACCCGAAGGTCAGCGCCGAGGTCAAACGGGACCTCAAGCCCTGCACGGGCAAGGAGTACCCCGTCGACGTGAGCTACGGGAAGGTCACCGGGGGCCCCGAGGTCGACATCGTCGTCAACGTCCTGTCCTGCGCCGATGCGCTGGGGCGGGGCTCCTACGTGTACCGGGCGGAGGGCGGGACGTACGAGAATGTGTTCTCGGACGAGCAGCCGCCCGTCTACTCGGAGATCGACCGGGGTGACCTGGTGGTCACCAGGCCGGTGTACGGGAAGAGCGACCCGCTCGCCTACCCCTCGGGCGAGGACGTGATCACGTACCGCTGGAACGGGGAGAAGTTCACCGAGCAGGACCGGGTGCACACCGACTACAGCAACATCGACGGCGGGGCCCAGCCCGCGCCCGCGATCACCCAGAAGAACTGACGGACCGAAACAGCGAAGAACCGAGGCGAGGCTCCCGCATGGCCGAGACCCATGTCCTGTTCGTGGAGGACGACGACGTCATCCGCGAGGCCACGACCCTGGCGCTGGAACGCGACGGGTTCGTGGTCACCGCCATGCCCGACGGCCTGTCCGGCCTGGAGTCCTTCCGGGCCGACCGGCCAGACATCGCGCTGCTCGACGTGATGGTGCCCGGCATGGACGGCGTGAGCCTGTGCCGCCGCATCCGCGACGAGTCCACCGTCCCGGTCATCATGCTGTCGGCGCGCGCCGACTCCATCGACGTCGTCCTGGGGCTGGAGGCGGGCGCCGACGACTACGTCACCAAGCCCTTCGACGGCTCCGTCCTCGTCGCCCGCATCCGCGCCGTGCTGCGCCGCTTCGGCCACGCCGGCGGCCCGCAGAACGGCCGGTCCGGCGCCAACGGCGAGGACCCGTCCGAGGAGCGCGGGGTGCTGCTCTTCGGCGACCTGGAGGTCGACACCGAGGGCATGGAGGTCCGCAAGGCCGGCGCCCCGGTGGCGCTCACGCCCACCGAGATGCGGCTGTTGCTGGAGTTCTCCTCCGCGCCCGGCACCGTACTGTCGCGCGACCGGCTGCTGGAGCGGGTCTGGGACTACGACTGGGGCGGCGACACCCGCGTCGTGGACGTCCACGTCCAGCGGTTGCGCACGAAGATCGGGCAGGACCGCATCGAAACGGTCCGGGGATTCGGATACAAGCTCAAGGCATGAGGCGCTTCACCCTCCGTACGGGGATCCGCTGGAAGATCACGCTCGCCATCGCCGCCGTCGGCGCGCTCGTCGCCGTCGCACTGAGCCTGGTCGTGCACAGTGCTGCCCGCGTGTCGATGCTGGAGAGCGCGCGCGAGACGCAGCTGGCCAACGTGCAGTTCATCGCCCGGTTCGCCGAGGCCGGGCGCAAGCCGTCCATGGGCGCCAAGCTCAACGACCCCGACCTGCCCGCCGCGCTGCGCGAGAAGGCCCGGTCGGGGCGGCGCGGCACGTACGTGCAGGAGTCCCGCAAGGGCGTGCCGGAGGTGTGGGCGGCGGTGCCGCTCGGGAACGGGCAGGTGCTCTCGCTGCACAACCCGTTCAAGGAGAGCGCCAACCTGGTGCGCGACCTGGACCGGGCCCTGGTCGTCGGTTCGCTGTCGGTCGTGGTCGCGGGCGCGGCGCTCGGCGTGCTCATCGGCGGGCAGATCTCCAGCCGGCTGCGCAAGGCCGCGACCGCCGCCCAGCGGGTGGCGCACGGGGATCCCGACGTACGGGTGCGCGACGCGGTCGGGGGCGTCGTGCGGGACGAGACCGACGACCTCGCGCGGGCCGTGGACGCCATGGCCGACGCGCTCCAGCAGCGGCTGGAGGCCGAGCAGCGGGTCACCGCGGACATCGCGCACGAGCTGCGGACCCCGGTGACGGGCCTGCTCACGGCGGCGGAGCTGCTGCCGCCGGGGCGGCCCACCGAACTGGTGCGGGACCGGGCCCAGGCGATGCGGGCGCTGGTCGAGGACGTGCTGGAGGTGGCCCGGCTGGACAGCGCGTCCGAGCGGGCGGAGCTCCAGGACGTGGCGCTTGGCGAGTTCGTGAGCCGGCGGGTGGCGTCGCTGATGCCGGAGGCGTCGGTACGGGTGGTGGCGGACGAGATCGTCAGCACCGACCCGCGGCGGCTGGAGCGGATCCTGGGCAACCTGCTGGCCAATGCCGCGCGGTACGGGCAGCCGCCGATCCAGGTCGACATCGAGGGCCGGGTCGTACGGGTCCGGGACCACGGGCCGGGCTTCCCGGAGGCGCTGCTGCGCGAGGGGCCGAGCCGGTTCCGCACCGGGTCGACGGACCGCGCCGGGGTGGGGCACGGGCTGGGGCTGACCATCGCGGAGGGCCAGGCCCGGGTGCTGGGCGCCCGGCTGACGTTCCGCAACGTGGCGGCTCCGGGCGGCGTGGAGCGCGAGGGTGCGGCGGCCGGCGCGGTGGCGGTGCTGTGGCTGCCGGAGCACGCGCCGACGGCGACGGGAAGCTTCCCGATCATCAAGCTGTCGGGCTGAACCGATCGGGACCGGGCCGTACTGCCGTGCGGGCCCGTGATTTAGCATCCCAGGCATGACCGACGGTACGAATCCCCCCAGCAACCCGCAGCCCGAGCCCGCCCCGGGGAACGGGGGCTACGGGTTCCCGCCGGTGCCACCGGCCCCCGCGGCGGGCTACGGCTACCCGCCCGGCGCACCCGCCCCCGGTGGCGGGGGGGGGGGGGGGGGGCCGCCCCGCGGCGCGGGCCCCCGCGGGGCGCGGCCCGCGCGCGCGCCCCCCCCCGCGCGCCCCCCCCCCCGCGCCCCCCGCCCCCCCCCCCCCCGGGGTATCGGGGGCTCGGAGTTGTGTATAACACACCGCAACCCCCCCGGCCCACCCCCCCCCGGTGGGGGCGGCGGCTTGGGGCCGCCGCCGGCGGCCGTGCCCACGGGCGGCGCAGGCTACGGCTATCCGCAGCCCGGTGCCCAGCCCGGCCCGTACCAGCAGGCCCCGGCCCCGGGCGCACCGCAGCAGCAGGAGTGGGCCCAGGGGCTGCCGAACATGGGCGCGCCGACGCCGCCCGGCGGTCCGGGGCCCGCTCTGCCCGGGCCGTTCGCACCGCAGCCGGACCAGCCGGACTGGGAGGCCATGGCCGACCGTTCGGCGGCGGAGAAGCGCAAGAAGCGGCTGTGGATGATCGGCGGCGCGGTGACCGTCCTGGCGCTGCTCGCCGGCGGTGGAACGTTCCTGTTGCTGGGCGGCGACGACCAGGGCAAGGACGACAAGGCGGACGACAACCCGTCCCCGACCGCGTCGGCCTCACCCTCCCCCAGCGGGTCGAAGAGCAAGACGCCGGTCGACAACACCCCGACCGTCAAGGGCGACCCGACGAGCATCCGGGACCGCAGCGGCAAGGCTCCGCTGAAGATGGGAGCCGACGCCGGGGTCTTCCCGATCGACAAGCGCTTCGAGATCCGTACGAAGGGCAACGAGAACTCGTACGCCGAGTCGGAGAAGCGCGTGGTGGACACGGCCAAGAGCTTCACCGTCTCGGCCCGGGTCTGGGTCCGCTCGGAGAAGGGGCGCCAGACCGCCGTCAGCCAGGGCAACGAGAAGGCGTCGTCGTTCGAGCTGGGCCTGGACCAGGTGAACGGCAAGCCGGCCTGGGTCTTCCGCGTGCAGACGGGCGACCAGGGGGCGGACGCCACCACCGTGGTCGTGGCCGGCGACGCCCCGAAGATGGAGAAGACCTTCGCGGAGCTGACCGGGACCTACGACGCCGAGCGCAAGCTGGTCGCGCTGTACGTGAACGGGAAGAAGACGGGCGAGAGCCCGGTCCCGGGCGTCTTCCAGGCCCAGGGGCCGCTCCAGCTGGCCCGGGCCCGGCACGACGACAA
The DNA here is from genome assembly GCF_042750055.1 of Streptomyces sp. NPDC059456. Lineage (NCBI taxonomy): Bacteria > Bacillati > Actinomycetota > Actinomycetes > Kitasatosporales > Streptomycetaceae > Streptomyces > Streptomyces sp. NPDC059456. The sequence continues at coordinate 1,150 of NZ_JBHYVA010000369.1, read as the reverse complement.
GTGGACGTCCGCGTGGAACGGCGCCATGGACAGCATCCAGACGTACGACGCCCTGCTGTCCCCGGCGCAGATCGACACGCTCAAGGCGGGCCGGGTGGACGCGTCGACGAAGCCGACGGGTTCCTGGCTCCTGTACTGAATCAGACGGTGACGCCGGCGTTGCGCAGGAACGTGACCGGGTTGACGGCCGAGCCGTAGTTCGGGGTGGTCCGGATCTCGAAGTGGAGGTGCGGGCCGCTGGAGTTGCCGGTGTTGCCGGACAGGGCGATCTGCGCGCCCTTGGCGACCTTCTGGCCGATCCGGACCTGGATCTTCGAGAGGTGCGCGTACTGCGAGTACGTGTTGTTCGCGTGCTTGATCACGATGGCGTTGCCGTACGCCGGGCCGTCGCCGCCGCCGCCCGGGCCGGCCTTGACGATCGTGCCGGCGGACGCGGCCTTGACGGGGGTGCCGACGGGGCAGGCGAAGTCCTGGCCCGAGTGCTTGTGGGACCACATGGTGCCGCCCTTGCCGAAGGTGGCGGAGAGCGTGTAGCTCGACACCGGCTTCTGCCAGGCGACGGCGGCCTTGGTGGCGGCGGCCACGGAGGCCTGCGCCTTGGCCTGGGCGGCGACGAGCTCGGCGGTGCCGGTCAGGGCGGTCTGCGGAGCCGTGTCGGCGAAAGCGGCGGTCGTCCCGGCCCCGAGAGCCAGGGCCGCACCGAGAGCGGTGGCGGCGAGGGCGGTACGGGTACGACGGGTGCTGACGCGCTTCGCGGACATGAAGGGACCTCCGGGGCCGGGGACAAGGGCGGGGCGGGCGTGAAGCCACCCGGCACGATCGAAGGCCGATGCCGGGCTTGCCCACCCTTGGTAACCCGTGTCCCGCCGCATCCCCAAACCTCCCGATTACTACCGGGACTCGTAGGGGCGGAGGTGTGACGCAGCCGTTTGACTGCGTCCCTTCTGGGCCGAGGGGACCGTAATTCCGGGGCAAAATGGACACTCGATCTACGAGACGTCCTCGTAGGTCCGATTTGCCCTGTGCGGCTTGTCACCGGAAAAGGGGCGGGGCCCCCCCCCCCACGGGGCGCGGGGCGGCCCCCGGGCCCCCCGCCCCGCGGGGGTATCTCGGCCGCGGCAGCAGGGGGGTCGTATTTAAAAAAAAAAAC
>NZ_JBHYVA010000368.1:0-8250 GCF_042750055.1 Streptomyces sp. NPDC059456 | reverse complement strand
GCCCCGGATCGCTCCGGGGCCGGCGGGCCTTTCGCCGGTACGGGTCTCAGCGGTGGGCCGGGAACTCCACCACCTGCTGGTACGTGGGCCGGTTCTGCCAGTTGATCTGCGGATGGCTCAGGCCGCCCACCGGACGCTGCACGATCGAGTCCGCGCACCACTGGTTGCCGGCCGCGCAGGTGCCGTCGGCCGGGTACACGTCCGCCGCGGTGGCCGCCGCAGCCTGCTTCAGCGTGGCGGCGACCGCGTCGCGGCACGCGGACAACGAGCCGCCGCCGCAGTACGTGCGGGCCAGCGGACCGGCGACCGGGCGCCCGAGCACCGCGCGCAGGTCCTTGTCCGCGTAGCTCCACCAGCCGTACTGGAACGCCGACCCGGCATGGGAACCCGTGGGCCCGTGGCCCGCGTTGGGCGCCTCGTCGACGCTGAGGGAGGCCCGCAGGGCGTCGTAGAGCGGGGCGCCGAGGCCCGGTTTGAACTCGGCCTCGATCAGCAGCGGCCACCAGGCGTCCATGATGCGGACGGCGTCGGCGTACGCGTACGTCTTCGAGCCCTGCGCGGTCTCCTTGCGCCGGGCGCCGGCCGCCTGCCAGGCGGCGAGCTTGTCGACCGCGGCGGCCACCGCCGGGTCGGTGACCGGGGCGCTGCGCAGGACGGCGAGCAGTTCGGGCAGCAGGTTCTCGGCCCGCAGGTCGGTGACGGCCGCGTCGGCCATGGCCTGGGTGAGCTTCGCGCGGGTCACCCCGCCGGCGGCGACGAGCGGCCTGACGCGCTGGTCGAGGAGGTCGCCGCGGTGCACGGAGCCCATGCCGAAGCCGGCCGCACCGTAGTCCTTCGCCTGTTTGTTGTTCCAGCTGATGTAGTAGTCCTGCCCGATGGACTGCGGGTGCTCGGCGGGCGGGGTGTAGGCGGCCGTGTTGGCGGTGGGGTCGAAGCCCTGCCACTCGTACGGCTGCTGCGCCGCGATGGGCAGGGCCGCGTCGACCCCGGCGGGGCGGACCGGGTTCAGCCCGCTGTTGTAGTAGGCCGCTTCGCGCGCGTCGGCGTAGAACCAGTTGAAGGCGTATCCGATGTGCTGGGCGGCCTGCTGGAAGGTCCGGGCGTCCGTCACGTAGGAGGGGTCGTTGAGCATCTGGAAGCCGATGATCGAGTCCGCCTCGTGGCGGTACGTGGAGCGCAGCGCGGTGTAGGCCACGGGTTTGCCCGCGACGGTGGCGCGGTGGGTGACGATGCCGTAGTTCGTCCGCCAGACCTGCATCCGGTACGAGCCGTTCGGCGTCGGGTCGGCCACCGAGGCCTTCCAGGCGTTGGTGCGCTCCAGCTTCTCCATCGGGGTGCAGGTGCCGCGGTAGAGGTACGAGGCGCTGGCGGTGGTCGGTGTGCCGCCGCCGGGCTCGCACAGCTCGACGGCGAAGGTGTCGGTGATGTCCTGCCCGGCGGAGGTGGCGCTCCAGGCGTAGTCCTGGCCGCGGCCGAGCTGGACGTACATGCTCACTCCGGCGAAGGAGGCGCCGCGGGCGCTGATGCCCGGGCCCTGGATCTCCTGGAGCATGAGGAGCTGGGGTGCGAGGTAGCCGGTCTGCGGACCGAAGACGGCGACGGGGTGACCGCTCGCGGTCTTCGCCCCCGAGACGAGCAGGGCGTTGGACATGCTCTGCTTGACCGGCTTGGGCGGGTTGGCGGCGGCCGGGGCGGCCGCGGCGCCCGTGCGGTCGTACACGAGCTGCTCGGCGGTGACCGAGCCCGGGTCCGGGAGGGCGGTGCCCCGGGGGTCCGCGGGCTTCTGCGCGTACGGGAAGGACGTGCCGTCGTGGACGGTCAGCACGGCTTCGGGGTCGTTGCGCTCGCGGAAGGACTCCCAGACCCGGGTGCCCTCCTCCAGGCCGTACTGCTGCTGCGCGGAGAGCAGGGAGAGCGCGGCCTGCACCTCGCCGCCGCCTCCGCCGCCGAACAGCCCGCCGACGACGGAGGCGAGGGCGATCAGGTCGGTGACCTTGAAGGGCTGGATCTCGCCGGCGTTGGTGATCGAGTCGATGTGGCCGGTGAGGACGTATTCGCCGGGGAAGTAGCGGCCGTTCTTGGACTGGACGCGGTAGGCGTTGATGCCGTCGACGTACGCCTGCGCGTCCTCCATCGCGAGACGGCCGCGGTCGCCCTCGGTGGTGCGGATCCGGTCCACCTGCGCCTGGAGGTCGGCCTCGGTGTACGGGGCCTGCGGCCAGAACTGCTGCTCCAGCCCCTGGTTGGCGAGGGCGCCGCCGGCGAACGGGGTCAGGTCGCCCCGGCCGACGTGACGGAACAGGTCCATCTGCCAGAGCCGGTCCTGGGCGGCGGCGAAGCCCGCCCCGAAGGAAGTGCCGTAGCGGGTGGTGCCCTTGATGTGGGGGACGCCGGTCTTCTTGTCACGGGTGATCGTGACGTCGGGGCGCGGGCTGGAGGTGGATTCGACCTGGGCGGCGGGGACGCCGAAGGAGGCGTCGTTGAAGAAGTCGTTGACCTTGGCATCGGTGAGGCCGGGATACCCGGCCACCAGGGAGTCGTACCGGGCCAGTTGGTCGGAGGCGTGGGCCGGCATCGTGCCGAACGCCTTGTGCAGCAGGATCTGGGCGAGGGTCGCGTTGCCGTTCTGGCCTGGCGGCAGGATGTCCGCGCACTGGCCGCCGCAGTAGTCGGCGACGGGCAGCGGCACGGGCACGTCGCCGGCGTCGGCGGCGGCCGCGGGGGCGAGCGGGGAGAGCAGGGCGGCGCCGAGGGCGATCACCCCGGCGGCCAAGGCCGTTCTCAGACGGGCGGTGGGACGTCGCATGCGTTCCTCCGTGGGGCAGGAAGCGGTCACGGGGGAGGGTACTGGCGAGGTCTACCGCTCAGTAAGATGAACGACCGTCACTTTTCACGGCCGTTGCCGACACGGAGATAAATCCGTTGCCCCCACCGCGGCGGTCCGACAGGCTCGCTGCCATGTCACAAACCGCCACGCCCCGCAAGGGCCGCCAGGTCGCCGACCTCTTCTCCGGCGGACGGCTCATCGCCGTCCCGCGCAAGGCCGCCCGCCGCGGGCAGCTCCTCGACCACCTCGCCGAGACCCTCTTCGCGCCCGACCGGGCGTACACGGAGTCCGAGGTGAACGACGCACTGCGCACGGTGCACGAGGACTGCTCGGCGCTGCGCCGCTACCTGATCACCGCGGGCCTGCTGACCCGCACCCGGGACGGCAGCAGCTACCGGCGGGCCACGGCGGCTATCCCCGGTACGTCTCCAGCAGCCTGAGCCAGATCTCGCTGACCGTCGGGAACGCCGGGACCGCGTGCCACAGCCGCGCGACCGGCACCTCCCCCGCGACCGCGATCGTGGCCGCGTGCAGCAGCTCGGCCGCGCCCGGTCCGACGAAGGTCGCCCCGAGGAGCACCTCCCGGTCCAGGTCGACGACCATCCGGGCCCGCCCCCGGTACCCGTCGGCGTACAGGCCGGCTCCCGAGACCTTGCCGAGGTCGTAGTCGACGGCACGCACCCGGTGGCCGGCCCGTTCGGCCTCGGCGAGGGTGAGGCCCACCGCCGCGGCCTCCGGGTCGGTGAACACCGCCTGCGGCAGGGCCTGCGCATCGGCGGTCGCCGCGTGCGCGCCCCAGCGGCCGGTGTCGAGCGGGGGGCCGCCCGCCGCGCGGGCGGCGATGGCTGCTCCCGCGATCCGGGCCTGGTACTTGCCCTGGTGGGTCAGCAGCGCACGGTGGTTCACGTCCCCGACCGCGTACAGCCAGTCGTGGCCCTGGACCCGGCAGCTGTCGTCGACGGCGATCCAGTCGCCGGGCGTCAGCCCGACGGTCTCCAGCCCGATGTCCTGCGTGTGCGGGGAGCGGCCGGTGGCCACGAGCAACTCGTCGCCCTCCAGGAACTCGCCGCCCTCCAGCACGACCCGGACGGGCCCGGTCGAACCGTCCCGGACGACCGCCTCCACGGAGACTCCCGTCCGGACCACCGCACCGGCCTCGCGCAGCGCCTCGGCGACCAGCTCTCCGGCGAACTCCTCCATCCTCGGCAGCAGCCGGGAGCCCCGTACGAGGACGGTGACCTGCGCGCCCAGGGCCTGCCAGGCCGTCGCCATCTCGGCGGCCACCACCGAGCCGCCCACGATCAGCAGCCGCCCCGGCACCTCCCGGGCGGAGGTGGCCTCGCGGCTGGTCCACGGCCGCGCCCCGGCGAGCCCGGGCACGTCCGGGACCACGGCGCGGGTGCCGGTGGCGACGACCACCGCGTGCCGGGCGGCGAGCACGTGGTGCTCCCCCTCGGGGCTGGTGACGGCGACCTTGCGCACGCCGTACAGGCGGCCGTGGCCGCGGTAGACGTGGGCGCCGATCGAGTCCAGCCAGTCGACCTGGCCGTCGTCCTTCCAGCTGCCGGTCCAGTAGTCGCGGTGCGCGAACACGGCCGCCGCGTCGAGCGGCCCGCCGACCGCGCCCGCCAGGCCCGGCACCCGGCGGGCATCGGCCCTGGCCAGCGCCGGGCGCAGCAACGCCTTGCTCGGGACGCAGGCCCAGTACGAGCACTCCCCGCCGATGAGCTCGGCCTCCACCAGGGCCGTGCTCAGCCCGGCCGCACGGGTCCGGTCGACGACGTTCTCGCCGGCCGGGCCGCCGCCGAGCACCACGACGTCGTATTCCACCGCTTCCGACACAGTCACCGTCCGTGGTCCCAGGGCCTCATGTCCCCGTCACCTTACGTGCGGACCACGGGCGGAGCGCCGAAGGCGCGAGGGGCGGTTATCAGGCCTCCGTCGTGCCGGCGGAGTCCCCCGCGGCCGCCCGGCCCTCCTGCTCTGCGGCGATCTTCGCACGCACCTCGTCCATGTCCAGGGCCCGCGCCTGCCCGATCAGGTCCGTCAGCGCGGCCTCCGGCAGCGCGCCGGGCTGCGCGAAGATCGCCACCTGGTCACGGACGATCATCAGCGTCGGGATCGACGTGATCTGGAAGGCCGCGGCCAGCTCCTGCTGCGCCTCCGTGTCCACCTTGGCGAAGACCAGGTCGGGGTGGGCCTGCGAGGCCTTCTCGTAGACCGGGGCGAACTGGAGGCAGGGCCGGCACCAGCCCGCCCAGAAATCGATCAGCACGAACGGGTTCTCGCTGACCGTCCGGTCGAAGTTCTCCTTGGTGAGCTCGACAGTAGCCACGGTGTCCAGACCTCCTGATTGCCTTGTATGCACCTTGAACGATCGGCCCGCCCCGCGCATTCCGCCCGCGGGCCCGCCGGTGCGCGGACCGCACGGGCGGCGCTCGGAAGCAGTGCACGCGCGGCCCTCAGAAGGGGTGCCCCGCCGGGGCCGAGCGGACCGTCGTCCAGCGCAGCTCCGTGAAGGCGTCCAGGTTCGCCTCCCCGCCGAACCGGGCCCCGGTGCCGGAGGCGCCCACCCCGCCGAAGGGGGCCACCGCCTCGTCGTTCACCGTCTGGTCGTTGATGTGGACGATCCCCGTCGGGATGCGGCCCGCCAGCTCCAGGCCGCGCGCCGCGTCCCGGGTCACGATCCCGAGGGAGAGGCCGTACGGGCCCGCCGAAGCCAGCGCCACCGCCTCCTCCTCCGTGCCGAAGGACCGTACGGGCGCCACCGGGCCGAAGACCTCCTCCACGTACGCGGGGGTGTCGTCGGCGACGCCCGCCAGCACGGTCGGCCGGAAGAACGGCCCCTCGTGGGTACCCCCGGCGACGAGCTTGGCCCCCTGCCCCGTACTGGCCTCGACCAGGCCGCGGACCCGCTCCAGCTGACCCCGGTCGATCAGCGGCCCCAGGTGGACCCGCTCGCGGTACGGGTCCCCCACCGCCAGCGCCTCGGCCCGCGCGGCGAGCCGCTCGACGTACTCGTCGTACAGCGAGGCGTGCACGAGGTGCCGGCCGGCCGTCATGCAGATCTGGCCCTGGTGGAAGAACGTCCCCCAGGTCGCCTGCGCCACGGCTGCCTCGACATCGGCGTCCGCGAGCACGACCAGGGCCGAATTGCCGCCCAACTCCAGGTGCGCCCGCTTGAGATGACGGCCCGCCAGCTCCCCGACGAGCCGTCCGGCGGCCGTGGACCCGGTGAACGACACCACCCGCACCAGCGGATCGGCGACCACCGCCGCCCCGGTCCGGGCGTCCCCGGGCAGCACGTGCAGCAGCCCGTCCGGCAGCCCCGCGGCGGCGAAGACGGCGGCGAGCGCCAGGCCACCGCACACGGCGGTGCGCGCGTCCGGCTTGAGCAGCACCGCGTTGCCGAGGGCGAGGGCCGGCGCGACCGAGCGGATCGCCAGGATCAGCGGCGCGTTGAACGGCGCCACCACACCCACCACCCCGGCCGGGATCCGGCGGGTGAACGACAGCCGCGGCGCCTCGCTCGGCAGCACCTGCCCGGCCGGACGGGAGGCCAGCGCGGCGGCCTCGTAGCACTCCTGGGCGGCGACGTGCAGCTCGAAGTCCGCCTTGCCGGGTATGGAGCCGGACTCCCGCACCAGCCAGTCCCGCAGCTCGTCGGCGTGGGCCGCGAACAGGTCGCCGGCACGGCGCAGGACCGCGGCCCGCGCCGTGTGGCCGGCCCGAGCCCAGTCCTCCTGGGCGGCCCGGGCCCGTACGGCGGCCTCCGTGACATCGGCGGGTGCGGCCAGTTCGACGGTGGCGAGGGTACGGCCGGTGGCGGGTTCGACGACCGGGGCGGCGCCCCCGGTCAGGGTCGGTCCGTCCTGCCAGAGCGTCGGTTCGAGGAGCGGCATGGCGCAGGGCCTCCGGTGGGGATGGGCGGGGCGGGGGGCGGCAGCACGCGCCATCGTGCCAGACCGGAGGCACCTGCATCTGTTCAGTTATTGGGCAGTTGACGGGACGTCATGACCGGAAACGATCGACGGCCCGCCGGTGTGGGCGCGGTCAGCGCTCCAGGACGAGCGCGATGCCCTGCCCGACCCCGATGCACAGCGTCGCCATGCCCGTGCCCGAGCCGGCCGCGGCCAGCTGGTGCGCCACCGAGCCGGCGAGCCGGGCCCCGGAGGCACCCAGCGGGTGGCCGATCGCGATGGCTCCGCCGCGCGGGTTGAGCACGGCCGGGTCCAGCTCCGGCCAGGCCGCGACACAGCCCAACGCCTGCGCCGCGAAAGCCTCGTTGAGCTCGACCGTCGTCAGCTCGGCCAGGCTCCGGCCCGCCTTGGCGAGCGCGCGCTGCACGGCGTCGACCGGGCCCAGGCCGAAGAGCTGCGGCTCGATGCCGGTGACCGCGGAGGCGCTGATCCGGGCGAGCGGCTCCCGGCCGGTGGCCGCCAGCCCCTCCTCGTCGGTCAGCAGCAGCGCCGCGGCGCCGTCGTTGAGCGGGGAGGCGTTCGCGGCCGTGACCGTACCCGTGCCGTCCGTCCGGAACGCGGGCTTCAGGCGGGCCAGCGCCTCGGGGGTGGAGCCCTCGCGGATGCATTCGTCGCGTACGAGGTCCACCCCGGGGTACGGGACGACCTCGTCCTCGTACAGCCCGGCCGCCCATGCGTCCGCGGCCTTGCGGTGGCTCTCCAGCGCGAAGAGGTCCTGGGCCTCGCGGGTGATGCCGTGCTTCTCCGCGATGAGTTCGGCGCCCTCGCCGAGCGAGACCGTCCACTCGGCGGGCATCCGCGGGTTGGTCATCCGCCAGCCCAGGGTGGTGGACCACATCTGCTGGTGGCCGGCCGGGAAGGGCCGTTCGGGCTTCTGCACCACCCAGGGGGCGCGGCTCATCGACTCCACCCCGCCCGCGATGGCCACGGAGGCGTCGCCGAGCGCGATCGCCCGGGCGGCCTGGATCACCGCTTCGAGACCCGAACCGCAGAGCCGGTTGACGGTGACGCCGGGGACGGACACCGGGAGACCCGCGAGCAGGACGGCCATCCGGGCCACGTCCCGGTTGTCCTCGCCCGCGCCGTTGGCGTCACCGAAGACCACGTCGTCGATCCTGGCGGGGTCCAGGTCGGGCGTACGGTCCACCAGCGCCCGCACGACGTGCGCGGCGAGGTCGTCCGGGCGGATCCCGGCGTAGGCGCCGCCGAACTTGCCGATCGGGGTGCGGACGGCGTCGACGACGTACACGTCGCGGACGGTGCGGATGCTCATGCAGGCTCTCCTGGGCGGATCCGTACGGGCGGCGCCGCGGCGGTGCCGTGGTCGGCACCCGACGGCGCCGGGGGGGGCCCCGGGGGGGGGGCCCCCCCCACCCGGCCGCGGGGGCCCGCGGGCGCGAGCCCCCGCGGGGGGGGGGGGGGCGCCCCGGGCCCCCGGAGGGG
>NZ_JBHYVA010000367.1:0-8259 GCF_042750055.1 Streptomyces sp. NPDC059456 | reverse complement strand
GGCGCGCCCCCCGGCACCCCCCCCCCGGCAGGGGGGCCGCGCACCGTTCCGCCCCGGCGCCGTCGTCCCTAGACTCCACCGCATGCTGCGCGTACTGGCCGTCGACGACGAGAGACCGCTCCTCGAGGAACTCCTCTACCTGCTGCGCTCCGACCCCCGGGTACTGAGCGCCGAGGGCGCCTCGGACGCCACCGAGGCCCTGCGGCGGATCACCCGGGCCCTGGAGTCCGGCCCGGACGGGCCCGACGGCATCGACGTCGTCTTCCTCGACATCCACATGGCGGGGCTGACCGGCCTCGACATCGCCCGGCTGCTGGCCGGGTTCGCGCAGCCGCCGCTGATCGTGTTCGTCACCGCCCACGAGGGGTTCGCCGTCCAGGCCTTCGACCTCAAGGCGGTGGACTACGTCCTCAAGCCGGTCCGTCCCGAGCGGCTCGCCGAGGCCGTCCGGCGGGCCCGTGCCCAGCTGGACCGGGCCGCCGCGCCGCCGCCCGGGCCCGCGGAGCCGGCAGGTCCGGGCATCCCGGTGCAGCGCCGCCCCGCCCCCGGGGTGACCGTCGCCGACCGCACCCCGGACCAGATCGCCGTCGAACTGGGCGGCGTCACCCGGTTCGTGGCGATCGCCGACATCGCGTACGTCGAGGCCCAGGGCGACTACGCCCGGCTGCACACCGACGAGGGCAGCCACCTGGTCCGCATCCCGCTCTCCACGCTGGAGGAGCGCTGGGCGGCCCGCGGTTTCGTCCGCATCCACCGCCGCCACCTCGTCGCGCTCGGCCGCATCGACGAGCTCCGGCTGGATGCCGGGACCACCAGCGTGCGCGTCGGATCGGCCGAGCTCCAGGTCAGCCGCCGCCACGCCCGCCAGCTGCGGGACCTGCTGATGCGCCAGGCGACCGGATAGCGGCGGCGCCCCCGCACGCCGGGCGGTGCCGCACCCGCCGCGCGGTGCCGCACCCGCCAGGCGGCGCACCGGTCGCTGCCCGGCACGCGGCGACCGTCCGGCGTGCGGGGGCGCCGTTCGTCGCACCGCACGGGGCGTACGGCGCCCCAGCGCTGCCGTCGGTCGCAGGGCGGGCCCGCACGCCCTCGGCCGGCCCGGCCCGGACCTATCGTGGAGCCGCCGGTCCGGAAGGAGCGGGCGGCGACGAGCGGGGGGTGCGGATGGCCGAGATCCAGGCGCTGCTCGACGCGCTGGCCGTGCTGCCCCGGACCCGGCCCGCCGGGCCCGCCGAGGCCGAGGTGCTCCTCGCGCGGCTGCGCAGCGCCGCGGCGCGCTGGGCCGACGTGCTGTACGAGGCCAACGAGGGGGTCCGGCAGCAGCTGCCGCCCCGCGCGGAGGCGGCCCTGACGCTGGCGTTCCGGCGCGCCGAGGACTCGTACGTGGAGCTGGAGATCGCCCTGCGGGACTGCGCGGAGCACCGCGACCCCGCGCGCTGACACCCCTTTTCGGCCGGTGGGAGCGCCCGGGATCGGCCCGGTTCACGCCTGTTGCCCGGTCCGCGGGCGTGCGTAGACTCCGGTGCCCCCTCCTCCCCCGTGCCGAAGGGACGGACCGTTGAACCAGACGTACGCGCTGACCGCGGTCACCGTCGTCGTCCTGGTCACGGTGCTGCTCGGCGCGCTGGGCCTGCGCATATCGCGGACCACCTCCGACTTCTACGTCGCCTCGCGGACGGTGGGGCCCCGGCTCAACGCGGCCGCGATCAGCGGGGAGTACCTCTCCGCGGCCTCCTTCCTCGGGGTGGCCGGTCTGGTGCTGCTCCAGGGGCCCGAAATGCTCTGGTACCCCGTCGGCTACACCGCCGGATACCTGGTGCTGCTGGCGCTGGTGGCGGCCCCGCTGCGGCGCTCGGGGGCGTACACGCTGCCCGACTTCGCCGAGGCGCGGCTGGAGTCGCAGGCGGTGCGCCGGGTCGCGGTGCTGTTCGTCGTCGGGGTCGGCTGGCTGTACCTGATGCCGCAGCTGCAGGGCGCCGGGCTGACCCTGGAGATCCTGACCGGGGCCCCGCACTGGGTGGGCGGGGTGGTCGTCGCCTGCGTCGTGACCGCGGCCGTCGCGGCCGGCGGGATGCGGAGCATCACCTTCGTGCAGGCCTTCCAGTACTGGCTCAAGCTGACCGCGCTGCTGGTGCCCGCGTTCTTCCTGCTCGCCGCCTGGGCCGGGGACGGCGCGCCGCGCGCCTCCTTCGACGCCCCGGCGGTGTTCCGCGAGCACACCGCCGTCACGCTCGCGGAGGACGTCCGGCTGTCCCTGGACGCGCCGCTGGCACTGCGGGTCACCGGGCAGGTCGACGGGCGCTCCTACACGGCCGCGCCGCTGACGCTGGAGCCCGGCGAGCACTCCGTACGGGCCCGGGCGCGGCTGGAGTTCGCCGCGGACACCCCGGTTCCGCAGACCCGGGCGACGTCCGGGCCGGACGCCGCCCGCTGGTCCGAGCCGCTGGGCGGGGGCCGGCCGGCGCTGGGCCTGTACGCGACGTACGGACTGGTCCTGGCCACGTTCCTCGGCACGATGGGCCTGCCGCACGTCGCCGTGCGGTTCTACACGAGCCCCGACGGCCGCGACGCGCGGCGCACCACCCTGGCGGTGCTCGGGCTGCTCGGCGCCTTCTACCTGCTGCCGCCGGTGTACGGGGTGCTCGGCCGGACGTACGCGCCGGAACTGGCCCTCACGGGGGACGCGGACGCGGCGGTGCTGGTGCTGCCGGAACGGATGCTGGGCGGGGTGCTCGGCGACCTGCTGGGGGCCCTGCTCGCCGGGGGCGCGTTCGCGGCGTTCCTGTCGACGGCGTCGGGGCTGACCATGGCGGTGGCCGGGGTGCTCCACCAGGACGTGCTGCCGGCGCGCGGGGTGGGGACGTTCCGGATCGCGGTGGCCGTGGCGATGCTGGTGCCGCTGGCCGGGAGCACGGCGCTGGCCGAGGTGCCGGTGGCGGACGCGGTGGGGCTGGCGTTCGCGGTGTCGGCCTCCTCCTTCTGCCCGCTGCTGGTGCTGGGCATCTGGTGGCGCGGGCTGACCCCGCCCGGTGCGGTGGCCGGGCTGGTCACCGGGGGCGGGGCGGCGCTGGGCGCGGCGCTGGCGACCCGGGCGGGGCTGCCCCCGGCGGGCTGGGCGCGCACGCTGCTGGCGTGGCCGGCGGCGTGGTCGGTACCGCTGGGGTTCCTGACGATGGTGCTCGTGTCGCTGGCCACCCGGTCGCGGGTCCCGGCGGGGACGGCGGCCATCCTGGCCCGGCTGCACCTCCCGGAAAGCGTGACCGGCGCCGGGGGTTCCGGGTCCGCGGCGGCGGGGGCCGCGGCCCGCGCGGGCGGTGCTCCGTGACCGGAGCGGTGCTCCCGGTGCTGCTGGCGGCGGGCGGCGCCCTGCTGACGGGCCTGGGCTGGGCCGGCGGCCGGTGGCAGGCCCGGCGCGGTGAACGGGCGAGCGGCCCGTCCCTCGGCACCCCCGTGGAACGGGCCACCTTCCACACCCTGCACACCGCCTCGCTGGCCGCTCCCCCGCTGCGCGCCGGGCTCACCGAGGACGCCGCCCGCAAGGCCGCCAAGCGGCTGCGCTCGCTGCTGGGCACGGAGGCGCTGTGCCTCACCGACCGCCGGGCGGTGCTGGCCTGGGACGGGCCGGGCGCCGACCACCACCAGCGGCGGGCGATGGCCCGGGTCGCGCTGATGCTGGACTCGGGGCGCAGCCAGAGCGTACGGACCGGGTGCACGCGGCCCGACTGCCCGCTGAAGTGGGCGGTCGTCGCCCCGCTCACCGGCGAGGACGGGGTGCTCGGCGCGCTCGTGGCCTACGGTTCACGGGAGTCGGCGGTGCTCGTACGGGCCGCGACGGAGGTCGCCCGGTGGGTCTCCGTACAGCTGGAGCTGTCGGAGCTGGACCGCTCGCGGACCCGGCTGATGGAGGCGGAGATCAAGGCGCTGCGGGCGCAGATCTCCCCGCACTTCATCTTCAACTCGCTGGCGGCGATCGCCTCGTTCGTGCGGACCGATCCGGAGCGGGCCCGTGACCTGCTGCTGGAGTTCGCCGACTTCACGCGCTACTCCTTCCGCCGGCACGGCGAGTTCACCACGCTGGCCGAGGAGCTGCGCTCCGTCGAGCAGTACCTGGCGCTGGCCGGGGCCCGGTTCGGGGACCGGCTGAAGGTGACCCTCCAGGTGGCGCCCGAGGTGCTACCGGTGGCGCTGCCGTTCCTGTGCCTGCAGCCGCTGGTCGAGAACGCCGTCAAGCACGGGCTGGAGGGTTCCGCCGGGGAGTGCCTGATCACGATCGCCGCCCGGGACGCCGGCGCGGAGGCCGTGATCACCGTCGAGGACAACGGGGTCGGCATGGATCCGGCCGTGCTGCGGCGCATCCTCGCCGGGGAGCGGGGCGGTTCCTCTTCGGGCATCGGACTGACGAACGTGGACGAGCGGATCCGGCAGGTGTACGGGGACGCGTACGGCCCGGTGATCGAGACGGGCGTCGGGGCGGGCATGAAGGTCACCCTGCGGATCCCCAAGTACCGAGCGGGAGTGCACAGTTCACGGCCCGGTGAACAGCATCGCCGGCACTGAGCCGAAGGACGGTCCGGGGAGGTCCACCGACGTGCGGGTCGGGCGGGAGCAGCAGCGTGACGGGGTACGGGAGTGGGTGCGCGGCGGTGCGCGGGGCCGCGGGGGCCGGCTGGTCGTGGAGGGCGAGCCCGGCGCGGGCCGGACCGCCCTGGTGCGCGAGGCGCTGGCCGAGGCGGCCGCACTGGGCTGCGGGGTGCGGTACGGGGCCGCCGACCCGTTCACGGCGGGGCTGCCGCTGCGGGCCGCGCTGGACTGCCTGCACCCCGAAGGCCCCGGGCGGGCGGCCGTGGTCGCCCTGCTGCGGGAGGCCCGGGAGGCCGCGCAGCCCGGCGGGGCGTGGCTCGCCGCGATGGACCTGCTGGTGTCCGGGGTCGAGGCGCGGTGTGCGCGGGACCCGCTGCTGCTGGTGCTGGACGACCTGCACTGGGCGGACCCGGCCACGCTGCTGCTGTGGCGGCGCCTGGCCCGGACCGCGGACCGGCTGCCGCTCCTGCTGGCGGCGGCCCGGCGGCCGCTGCCCCGCCGCCCGGAGGTGGAGCAGCTGTGCGCCGAGTTGGGGGCCGGGCCCGGCGGGCGGACCGTCCGGCTGGAGCCGCTGACCGGGGCGGAGACGGCCGGGGTGCTCCGCGGGATGCTGGGCGCGGAGCCCGGCCCGCGCCTGCTGCGGGCCGCCGCCCGGGCGGGTGGCAACCCCCGCCTGCTGCGGGAGCTGACCACGCAGTGGGCCGGGCTCGTCGAGGTCACCGGCGGGACCCCCGCCGGGGCGGGTACGGCGGGCGGAGCGGGCGACGACGGGGGCCGGCCGGAGGCCGGGGGTGTCGCCGAACTGATCGTGCCCGAAGCGGAGTTGCCGGAGCCGCCCGCCTCCCTCCCGCGCGGCCTGGGCTACCTCTCCCGGCCCGCGTACACCACCCTGCGGCACGCGGCGCTGCTCGGCCCGGCCTTCACCCCGCGCGAGCTGGCCCTCGTACAGGCCAGGCCCGCCCGGGAGGTGCTGGCCGAACTGGAGGAGCCGCTCCTCGCCGGGCTGCTGGAGGACACCGGCGAGCGGCTGCGCTTCCGGCAGCCGGCGCTGCGCCGCGCCCTGTACGCGGAGCTGCCCCGGGCCGCCCGGTCCGTCCTGCACCAGGACGCGGCCCGGGCCCTGGCCGAAGCCGGGCACGATCCGGCCCGGACCGCCGAACAGCTGCTGGCCGGCGGGGCGTTGGACCGCTGGGCGGTGCACTGGCTGGCGGAGTCGGCGCAGCCCCTGATCGCGACGGCGCCCGCGGCGGCCGCCGAGCTGCTGGAGCGGGCCGTCGCCCGGGCCGACTGCGCGGACCGGGAGGTCTTGGAGGGCAGCCTCGCGGACGCCGCCCTGCTGCTGCGGCGCCCCGAGTCGGCGGGTCTCCTCGCCACCCTGCACGAGCGGGCCGCGGACCCCGGGGCCCGGGCGGAGCTGGCCTTCAAACTGGTGTCGGCGCTGATGATCCAGGGGGACATGGCCCGTTCGCTGGCCGTCACCGAGGACGCGCTGGAAGAAGGGGTCGCCGCCCCCGCGCTCCGGCTGCGGCTGGAGGCCTGCCGGGTCCTGGCCCTGGCCGAACTGGGCTGCCCGGCGCAGGCGCACGCGCTGGCCGTGCCGGTGGTGGCGCACGCGGCCCGGCTGGGCGATCCGCTGTGCGGGGCGGAGGCCCACCACGCGATGGCCTTCGCACTGTTCCACCTCGGCCGCGGCCGGGAGTCGCTGCGCCACGTCGCCGAGGGGATCGCGTGGGCCCGCCGCAGCCCCGGGGCCAACGACGTACGGCTGCTGCTGCTCGCCAACCAGGCCGAGGGGCACCTGCGGTTCGACGAGCCGGAGCCCGTCACGGCGGCACTGCGGGAGGCGCGGGAGCTGGCGCTCGCCACCCGCTCGACGGGGAGGCTGGTGGTGACCGAGGCGCTGCTCGCCGGGTTCCACTACCGGTTCGGCGACTGGGACGCGACGCTCGACGGACTGGTCCGGGCAGAGGGGCTGCCGGTGTCGGACGGCTGGCTGCCGGTGGTGGTGCACGGGCTGCGGGCGCTCGTCCTGGGCCACCGCGACGAGTGCGAGGCGGCGGGGGCCGAGCTCGCCCGGCTGCCGCCGGACGCCTTCACCGCCGCGGCGGCGCGCCGCTACGGCGGCTACGTGCTGCTGGCCCGGGCCCTGCTGGCGGAACGCGCGGGCCGGCCGGCCGACGCGGTGCGCGCGCTGCTGCCGGTGCTGGCGGAGGGCCCGGACGAGGCGATGACCTACGAGCGGCCCTGGGCGCTGTCGGAGATCGTCCGGCTGGCCCTGGAGTGCGGGGACACGGCCACGGCCCGGGCGGCGGTGGCGGCCTGCGGGCGGGCGGCGGCGGCGCTGGCGGAGTATCCGGGCCCGGCGCTGGCCCTGCTGCGCTGCCGGGGCCTGTTCGCGCAGGACCCGCAGCTGCTGGCGCAGGCACGGGAGCGGGCGGAGCTCGCCGGCGGTCCGCTGGTGCCGGGCCAGGTGTCGGAGGACCTCGCGGTGGCCCGGGCGTGGCACGGGGACCTGGCGGCGGCGCGGTCGGCGCTGACGCGGGCGGTGGCGGCGTACGGGGAGCCGGGCGCGCGGTGGGACATCGCGCGGGCCGACGCCCGGCTGCGGAGCCTGGGCGTGCGGCGCGGCAGCCGCTCGGCGCGGCGGCGGCCGGCGTACGGGTGGGAGGCGCTGACACCGGCGGAGCTGACAGTGGCGCTGCTCGTCGCGCAGGGCCGCTCGAACCCGGAGATCGCGCGCACCCTCTTCCTGTCCACGCGGACGGTCCAGACCCACGTGTCGCACATCCTGGCGAAACTGCAGGTCCGCTCGCGGGCTGCGGTGGCCGCTCAGGCGGCGGCACGCCGGCCGGGTCCGACACCGGGCCCCGGTCCGGGCCCCGGTCCGGGGCCGTAGCCGGGCATGGCCTCGCGGAGGGCCCGCAGGGCGTAGTACGTACGCGATTTGACGGTACCGACGGGGACGCCGAGCGCCCGGGCCGCCTCGCCCACCGACGCTCCGCGGAAGTAGATCTGCACGAGCACCGCCCGGTGCCGGGGGCTGAGCGATCTCAGCGCGTCGCGGACGTCGAGGGCGGTGACGGCCTGTTCGGTGCGGTCTTCGGCGGCGGGCGCCTGCGCGTCGAGGGCGTCCGGCCCGACCTCGGCGGGCCGCGCCCGGCGGGCCCGGCGGGCGTCGATGGCGAGTCGCCGGCCGACGGTGTACAGCCAGGGCCGCACGGACCCGTGGCCGCTCTCCAGCGCCTCGGGGTGTGTCCAGACGCGGAAGAGGGTCTCCTGGAGGAGGTCCTCGGCGCGGTGCCGGTCGCCGAAGGTCAGACCGAGGAGGAAGCCGTAGAGGGCCTTGCCGTGTTCGCTGTGCAGGCGTGCGAGGGCGTGCGCGTCGGTGCGGCGGCAGAGGGTGCTGGTCACGGGGTTGCCCCTTCCAGGTCGGATGACCCGAGCGTGACGGACCCGGCGCCCGGAGTTATCCGCCGCATGGCGTATCCGCCCCGGCCTGCGCCGGCCGGTCGAACGGCGCGCCGAACGGTCCCCGATGAACGGTTTCGGCTGCGCCGGTCCTCCCCGTCCGCCCTGGCACCGCTCCCCGGGGCCTGGCCCCGGAACCCGCCGCCGCACCCGCGGGCCGGGGCGGGCCCGCGGAAACGAGCGGGGGCCCGGCCCCCCCGCCGCCCGCGG
>NZ_JBHYVA010000366.1:7826-8260 GCF_042750055.1 Streptomyces sp. NPDC059456 | reverse complement strand
GAGTGGGAGGCGGGCCCCGCGCTGCGCGAGGGCCGGGTCGATCTGGAGGTCGGGGCCATCGACCACGTCGACCCGGAGACCCGGGTCGAGGAACTGGTCACGCTGCGCATGGCGGCCGGCGTCAGGGCCGGGCATCCGCTCGCCGAAGGAATCCTGACGCCCGCCCGGCTGGCCGCTGCCGAGCACGTGGCGGTCAGCCGCCGGGGACGCTTCACCGGCCCGCTGGACGCGGCGTTGGCCGAGCAGGGGCTGAGCCGGCGGGTCAGTGCCGTGCTGTCCTCACATCTGGGGGCCATGGCGGTCGCGGCGGCCGGCGACGCGGTCTGCCTGGTGCCGGCCTCGCGGCCCGGCGGGCCCCCCGCCCCCCGCGGCGCCGCCGCGCCCCCCCCGGGCCCGGACCGGCTGGTCCACCCCGGGCCCCCGCCCCCCAGTAC
>NZ_JBHYVA010000366.1:2353-7816 GCF_042750055.1 Streptomyces sp. NPDC059456 | reverse complement strand
CCCCGGGGTCTGCGTGGGGCGGGCCCCGCGGCGGGGCGCCCCCCCGACCCCCGCCGCCGCGGCGGCGCACGCGCTGGGCCTGCACCTGCTGGACATCCCGGTGCCGCTGCCGCCGTTGACGATCGCCATGGCCTGGCACCCGCGCCACACCGCCGACGGCGCCCACCAGTGGCTGCGCGACGCGGTGCGCCGGGTACTGCGCCCGATCCGGGAGAACCAGCCCGGGCCTTATTGCAAGTAGTTCGCAATAAGGCCTACTCTTGGCGCCTCCTCAGGATGCGGAGCAGCCCATGCCCCACCTGCTGCCGGAACCCGGACCGCAGCGCACCATCGCCGCCTCGAACTTCGTCTACACCGTCGGCAGCGGCCTCTACCTGACCGCGGGGGTGCTCTACTTCACCCAGGCGGTGCACCTGCCTGCAGCCCAGGTCGGTCTCGGGCTCGGGATCGCCGGCGTCCTCTCGCTCGCGGTGGGGATCGCCGTCGGCCACCTCGCGGACCGGCGCGGTGCGCGCGAGGTCTACGCCGGCACCCTCGTCGTACAGGCCCTGGCGACGGCCGGTTTCCTGCTGGCGGACGGCTTCTGGCCGTTCGTCGTCGCGGTGTGCGCGGCCACCGGCGCGAAGGGCGCCGGTCTGGCCGCGCGCAGCCCGATCATCCGGCACCACGGCGGGGACCGGCCGCAGGAGTTCCGCGCCTACCTGCGCGCGGTGACCAACATCGGCATCTCGCTGGGCGCCGTACTCGCGGGGTGGGCCGTACAGGTCGGCACCCACAGTGCCTACCAGCTGATGGTCGTCGGGAACGCGGTCGCCCTCGCGGCCTCCGCGCTGATCGTGCTCCGCCTGCGGCCGGTCGAGCCGGCGCCGGCCGCGGACGGCCCGCGCTGGATCGCACTGCGGGACCGGCCGTACCTCGCGCTCACCCTGCTGGACGGCATCATGGCCATCCAGTTCAAGGTGCTGACCGTCGCCGTACCGCTCTGGCTGATCGCAGCCACCACGGCCCCGCACTGGCTGATCTCGGGCACCATGCTGCTGAACACCGTGGTCGTGGTCACCTGTCAGATGCGGGCCGGCCGCAGCATCGACACCCCCACGGCCGGCGCCCTCGCCTACCGCCGCGCCGGATTCGCCTTCCTCCTGGCGTGCGTGCTGATCTCGCTGACCCAGTCCATCCCCGGCTGGGCCGCGGCGACCCTCCTGCTGGCCGGGGTCGCCGTCCACACGATCGGCGAACTGTGGCACGCGGCCGCCGGGTTCGAGATCTCCTTCGCCCTGGCGCCACCGCGGGCCACCGGTCAGTACCTCGGCGTCTTCGGCCTCGGCGCCGGCCTGGCCGAGGCCGCCGGCCCGGCCCTCCTCATCTCCCTGTGCATCACCTGGGGCCGCCCGGGCTGGTACGTCGTGGGAGCCCTGTTCGCCCTCACGGGCCTGGCCGCCCCCCTCGCCGTCCGCCGGGCACGACCCCACGACCCCGCCGCACGGCCGCAGCCCGGGGCGCCGGTCGCGCACGCCGGCCCCCTGGGGGCGTAGCGGGCCGGGCCCGCCGCGGCGGTCAGGTGTGGAGGCGGTTGTTGGTGCCGTCGTGGTGGTCGGCGTCGCTGTCGTCGAACCAGTAGTCGCCGGCGGCGAGGTAGCGGAAGGCGTGGGTGCCGTGGGGAGGGAGGGCGACGCTGGCCGCCCGCGTGCCGTCACCGCGCGGGGCGAGGGGGTGGGCCGCCGGGTTCCAGTGGTTGAAGTCTCCGACGACGCTGACCGGCCCGGGCGGAGTGTCCTCCGGGAGGACGAAGGTGACCTCGGTGCGGTTCTTGAGCCGCTTGCGTTCGAGCACGGAGGAACTCCAACCGTGGGGAGGGGCTACGGGGTTCACGCATCCTCGTACCCGTACCCGGGCCCGGGACCCGGACGCGCCCGCAGGACCGGGCGCTCTCACTCGGCCGGCTGCCGGACACCGCCCGGCCACGGGGCGGCCGCACGGTTCGAGAAGGCCTGCGCCGCTGCATTCCGGTTGTGACGGCCGTCCCTTGTCGCCGACCATTGACGATCATCAGGTCTGATGCCCCAGAACCCCGGAAAGTGAGCAGACCCATGCCACCCATGCACCCTGTGCACCCCGTGCAGCCGACGTTCGTGCTGGTTCACGGAGCCTTCTCGAACTCCTTCGCCTTCGCACCGCTCCAGGCCGAGCTCGGCCTCCTCGGACACCGTTCGGTGGCCGTCGACCTGCCCGGCCACGGTTTCGGGGCCACGTTCACGCGCGCCTACCAGACGCCGCAGGATCCCGAGGGCCTCGCCACCACGCCCGGCTCGATCAAGGGCGTCACGCTCGCCGACAACGCCGCGCACCTGATCGGGATCCTCGAACGGGCCAAGCAGAACGGGCCGGTGATCCTCGTCTCCCACAGCCGCGGCGGCATCACGGCCACCGCGGCGGCGAACATACGCCCGGACCTGATCGACCGCATCGTCTACGTCTCGGCCTGGTGCCCCGTCGAGCTCGACGTCAACGACTACTACGCCGAGCCGGAGATGGCCACCGTCGACGCCGCCTCCCTGGGGCTGGCGCTGGCCGCGGACCCGGCCGAACTCGGTCTGCTCCGGGTCAACTTCCGCACCGCGAACCCGGACGCCCTCGCGGCCTTCAAGGCGGCCTTCCTCGCCGACGGCACCGACGAGGAGTTCCTGACTTTCCTGAACACCTTCCAGCCCGACGAGAACCTGGACGTCGGCACCTCCGCCGACCGGGCCCGGGCCGAGACCTGGGGCCGCATCCCGAAGACCTACGTCCGCCTGACCGACGACACGAGCCTGCCGCTCGCCCAGCAGGACCGGCTGATCCGCGAGGGCGACGCGCTGACGCCGGACAACCCCTACGACGTCCGCACCCTGGCGGGCAGCCACCTGAAGTGGCTGGTCGCCCCGGCGGCAGCGGCCCGTGTCCTGGGCGAACTCGCGGACCCGGCGCAGTAGCCCGGGAGCGCAGGCCGAGGCGGCGGCGGCCGTTCGCCCGTACGACCACCGCCGCTCACACGGCTACGCGGACCTGCGGCGGAGGAGACGGACGACCCCGTAGGCGACCACGATCAGCAGGACGACGACGATCGCGATGATCACGAGCGTCTTGATGAACCCGCCGCTCTTCTTCTTGCTCTTCTTCTTGGGCTTCTTGTTCCCGGTCACGACCTGGACCGGGGACGACACCGACGCCGCGGAGAGCGCCGTCGAGCCGGTACCCGCCGCGGGGAGCCCGCCCGGCGCGAGCGCCGCCGCGGCCGCCGGCGCCTGCCGGACGGCGGGTACGGCCGCCGAGGCGGTCGCCGCAGGACCCAGCAGCAGCCCGGCCACCACGAGGCCCGGCAGGAGCGCCGACGCCGCCGGTATCGGGAGCGCCTTCAGCACACGGTGTCTCTTCATGCTTCCTCAGTTCTGCGATGCCCCGGCCGGAACGCCCGGAGGGGTTCCGGCCGGGGGAGCCTGCGAGCATCGTCGGCGACTTCGACTGCCCCGGCAAGGACATGGGGCATGGCCGACATGCATTCGATATCCGTTCGGCGGTCCTGATCCGGCGGGAACGGACCGGCCTCCGTCCGCAGGCGGACGAAAGCCGGTCGCCACGCGGATCAGGTCCGCGGTCGCGGGGCTCACGTCCTCGGCGGCGGTGCCGGATCGTCGCGGAACAGGCTGGTCAACGGGCCGTGGGTGCGCCAGCCCAGGGACTCGTACAGTGCCCGTCCCTCGGTCGTCGCGGCCAGTACGGCGGCCGGGGAGCCCGAGGCGGCGGCGGCGTTCCCCAACGTCCGCATGACCAGGCTGCCGAGGCCCTTGCGGCGGTGCGCCGCGGAGGTCTCGACCTGGTCGAAGACGGCGGTGCCCCCGGGGCCCGGCACGGCGACCTGCCCCCGGGCGGCCAGCGCGCCGTCCCGCGTCGCGACGAGCACCCGCGTGACACCGCCCCGCGTCCAGGTGCGTACCCGGTACCCCTCGGGGGCGCCTGCGGCGGCCGCCCGGAGCGGCGCCGACATCAGGAAGCCCTCGTCGTCGAAGCTCCAACCGGGCGCCACCCACGGGGCGACGGTCCGCGGCGGCAGGAAGACCTTGAGCCAGGTACCCGGGGCGGTGGCCGTCTCCGTCAGTTTGCGGACCAGCGCCTCGTCGGCATCGGCCAGCACGTGCCGCGTGACGTGTCCGCTCAGCCCCACGTCGACGGTGAAGCCCCAGGGCTCGGCAACGGGCGGCGCGGCTCCGCGTGAGACGACCCAGCCCTCCACCCACGAACGTACGAGTCCGGCGTCCATCCAGATCCTTCCGTAAGGTGCACACGCGTTGACCGCACCTTACCTGGCAGCGCCGACAGCCGCGCGCACCGCACCACGCCAGTCTTTTGCCAGATCTAGGCAATATTGTTTGCCCTGATTGACAACCCGCTTCCCGTGCTGGGTTAATGAGCCGTCACGCTCTTGCCGGAATTGGCAACTTCGGGCACGGCTGCACAGCACGAGGAAGGAAGCGCATGGAGAACGCAAGCCCCCCCAGGATCCTGATCGTGGGCCTCGACCGCTATGGCATGCGGGCATGCGTCCGCCTCGGCCTGGAGGTCACCGTCGTCTGCGGGACGGCCGTCTGGGACCAGGGCCACATCGCGATACCCGACGAGGTCACGGTGATCCGCGTCGACGACCACACCAGCGCCGAGGCCGTCCTCATGGCGCTCACCCGCGCCGGGCTGACCTCGGAGTCCTTCGACGCCGTGTACACCACCGCCGAGGACTCCCTCGTGATGGTCGGCCTGCTGGCCGCCCACCTCGGCCTGCCGGCCGTACCGCCCGACGTCGCCGTGCGCTTCCGCGACAAGTCGGTGCAGAAGCGCGAGATCAGGGCCGCCGGCCTGGCCACGGCCGCGGCCGTGGTCGTCGACGACGTCCACGACGTCGCCGCGATCACCGAACTCGCCTCCGCCAAGGCCGTGCTGAAGCCGGTCGCGGGAGCGGCCACCGAGCGGACGACCGTCGTCTCCTCCGTGGCGGACCTGCGCAGCCGCAGCGAGGAGTACCGGAGCCAGGGCACCAAGCAGCGCACCTTCATCCTGGAGGAGTTCGTCCGGGGCGAGGAATGGATCGCCGACGGCGTGCTGTACGAGGGTGAGCTGTTGTTCTGCGCCCTCGGCCGGTACGGGGACCCGTGCCTGACCGCGGTCGACAGCGGACGCCCGCTCAACTTCCGGCACTTCGACCCCGCCGACGAGAGCTGGGCCTACGACCGGGCCCTCCCCGTGATCACGGCCTCGCTCACGGCGCTCGGCCTGCGCGACGGGGCGTTCCACATGGAGCTCTTCCACGACCCCGGGACCGGTGCGCTCACCTTCGGGGGGGGGGGCCCCGGGCCCCCGCGGGCCCCCCGGCCGGGGGGGGGGGGAGCCGAGTTTAAAGTAGGAGCTGGGCCGGGGGCGGGGCAGGGGGGGAGA
>NZ_JBHYVA010000366.1:0-2343 GCF_042750055.1 Streptomyces sp. NPDC059456 | reverse complement strand
GGTCACGTGGGATCGGATATTTTTATAACACACACCCATCGGCGAGTGCGCCGCGCGCCGCGGCGGCGCACTCGTCCAGGAGGTCGTGCACGCGAAGTTCAACGTCGACCTGGCCGCGTGCGCGATCCAGGTGGCACTCGGGCGACGCCCCGAGATCGACGTGAAGATCCGGCCCGGAGCCCTCGGCGGCGCGTACCTGACGTCTGGTCCGGGGCTGCTGCTCGACTGCCCCTCCGCGGACCAGGTCATGGCGCGGCCGGGGGTGGAGTTCGTCCGGATCGAGCGGCCCGTCGGCGACCGCACCCCGGCGGTCGCCGGCACGGACCACCGGATCGGCCAGTTCATGGTGGCCGCGGAGAACGCCGAGGAACTGCAGCAGCGGTTCGCCAAGGTCTGGGACTGGTTCGGCCCACAGGTGAAGATCGTCCCGGACGGCCTCACCCCGCGCGAACTGCGCGCGCTCCAGCCCACGCTGCGCCCCGGCGTCCGCTTCGGGGACGCACTGTGGCGGTGACGACGACCGCACCCGCGCCCGCCCGCCGTGGCCTGCGGGGGCTCCTTCCCGCGTCGCCGGCGCAGCGGATCCTGACCTTCGCCACCTTCGCCAACAGCTTCGGCGGCGGGATGTTCACCACCGCGAGCGCGCTGTACTTCACGCGCGTCGTGGGGCTGGAGGCCGGACAGGTCGCCATCGGACTGTTCGGCGGGGCCATGATGGGCCTGGTCGCCGGGGTCCTGGTCGGACGACTGGCGGACCAGTGGGGACCCAAACGCGTCCACGTCACCGTCATGCTCTGCGGCGGGGCGGCGATCTCCTGCTTCACCCTGGTCGGTTCCTTCCGGGCCTTCCTCGCGGTCTCACTGGTCTCGGGAATGATCATTCCCGCGGACGTGGCCAGCAAGGCGCCGCTCATCCGCGGGGTGGCCGACGGGAACCCCACGGTCTTCATCGGCTACCTGCGGTCGGTGACCAACCTCGCGCTCGCGCTCGGCTCGGTCGCCGCCGGCTTCGCGATCCAGATCGACAGCCGGCCCGCGTACCTGGCACTGGTGGTCTGCCGGGCACTGGCGTACGTCAGCTGCGGCCTCATCCTCCTGCGCCTGCCGAGGATCGCGGCCGCGGCCGCCGAGAACGCCGAACGGGGCTGGACCGCACTGCGCGACCGCACCTACCTCAGCGCGACGCTCGCCCATGCCGTGCTGTCACTGAACTACGCCGTGTCCGGGTTCCTGCTGCCGCTGTGGATCGTCGCGCACACGAGCGCGCCCCGGTGGGTGGTCTCGGCGGTCCTGGTGCTCAACATGGCCTTCGTGGTGCTGCTCCAGGTCAAGGTGAGCCGCGGGGTGCACGACGTACGGACCGCCGGCCAGCGCATGGCCTGGGCCGGCGCCGCCTTCGCCGCCGGACTCGCGCTCATGGCCTTGGCCGGCGGTCCCTCCCCCTGGGTGGCGACGGGGCTGCTCATGGGCGGCATGGCCGTCTTCGCCCTCGGCGAGCTCTGGTACGCGGCCGCCTCGACCGAATACTGCTTCGGACTGGCGCCCGCCCATCTGCAGGGCCAGTACGCCGGGGTGTTCGGGCTGGGCAGCGGGGCGGTGGAAGCCGTCGCCCCGGCGGTGATGAGCCTGCTGCCGCTCGGCATGGGCCTGCCCGGCTGGCTGCTGCTCGGCGCGCTGCTGCTGTTCGTCGGCCTGGGCAGCCGGCCGCTGGTGTCCTGGGCGGGCAGGACCCGGCCGACGGCCCCGACCGGATAAGCGCCCGCCACCCGTCCGGCCACCGACGCCGACGCCGACCCCGGCGCCGACGCGGACGCGGACGCGGGTGGGGAGCCGGGGCGGAGGCCAGACCTCCGCCCCGGCTCCCGCACGCCCTGCCGCGTGCCACGGCTCTGCCTCCCGACGCCACCGCCATCGCCCGCGGACACCGATGTCGACGCGGGGAGCCGGGGCGGAGCGTGCATCTCCGACCCGGCTTCCGCATGCCACACATCTCCCAACTGGGACGTGGCTGCCGCTGTGGGCGCGGGCGTGGGCGCAGGTAGGGAGCTGGGCCGGAAGGTGGATCTCCGCCCCGGTTCCGGACGTCCTGCCGCGTACCACGCGTCTGGCCCCGCGACACCTGCGCCGATGCGGACGCCGATGTCCACGCGGGCGCCGACCGGGCGCCGACCGGGCGCGGATCGGGCGCGGATCGGGTGCGGGCGCCGGACGGAGGCCGATGACGGCCGTGGGCCGTGCGTTCTTCGGGGCGGGCGGCCCGGGGGGGGCGGGCCGGGCGGGCGCCCCCGGCGCCGGGGGGGGGGCGCCCACCCCCACCCGCGCGTCGCGCGGGGCGGTGCGCAG